>CAZCER010000464.1:0-4684 GCA_964497385.1 uncultured Armatimonadia bacterium
GCCTTGTATCTTGTCTGTCGGCAGCTCCAAGACTTCGCCGAGCGGATTCCTCTCGTCGCTGACGTCGGCTACGAAAGGCTTCCACGGCATCTGCAGGAAGCCGTGGTGCTCTGCGAGGAGCTGACCGGAGAGCCGCTGGACACGGGCGGCCTTCCGATCGACCCCGAAGTGCGCCGAGCGCACGCCCGCTTCGAGACGCTCGCCGCGCCCTCCATCGCGGCGGGGCGAACGATGCAGGCGCGGGAGGCGCTCGAGCCGGAGTTCGGAACGACCTTCTGGCACTACTACTACCTGGAGAGGTAGGGGCGCGATGGCGCGACGCATCACCCAAGCGTGGATCGCAGGCGCGATGGCCGCGGCGTTGCTGTGCGTCGGATGCGGCAAGGGCGGGGACGAGGCGCCCGCCGGCCGCGCGCCGTCTCTTGCGCCCGACTACGCGGGTCTGGTCGTTCCTCCGAACATCGCCCCGCTGAACTTCCGCGTCACCGAGCCGGGGCGGCGCTACCGCGCGCGGCTGTTCGGGACCTCCGGCGAGCCGATCGAGCTTCAGAGCGGCGACGGCTCGTTTCGCATCCCTGCGGGCAAGTGGTCGCGGCTTCTGGAGGCGAACCGAGGCGGGGAGATCGCGGTCGAGATCCGCGTGCTCAGCGAGGCGGGATGGACGCTGTTTGAGCCCGTCACGAACGCCGTCAGCGCCGATGAGATCGATCGCGGCATCGCCTACCGGCAGCTCACGCCCGGATACACCCTCTGGCGCGACATCGGCATCTACTGGCGCGACCTCACCGGCTTCACCGAGACGCCCATCCTGGAGAGCGCCGACTGCGACAGCGCCTGCCTGAACTGCCACACGTTCGCCTCGAACGGCGGCGACTGCATGGCGGTGAGCTTCCGGAGTTCCAGGCATGGCAGCGCGACGCTCTTTGTCGAGGGCGACACCGTCACGCGGCTGGAGACCAAGACCGGGTACGCCTCCTGGCACCCGAGCGGCCAGGTCTACGCATGCTCGCTGAACAAGGTGCGCCAGTTCTTCCACACCGTGCGAGACGAGCCGCGCGACGTCTTCGACCTGGATTCCGACATCGTCTACCACATCCGCGGCACGGCGGAGTTCCGGACCGCTCCGGCCCTGTCGGAACGCGATCGGATGGAGGCCTACCCCGCGTGGTCGGCGGATGGGGCGTTTCTCTACTACTCCAGCGCGCCGATTCTCTGGGACGACCGGGAGTCCGCCCCGCCGGAGCGCTACGCCGAGGTGCGCTACGACCTCATGCGCGTGAGCTACGACGCCGCCGCCGACCAGTGGGGCGACGCCGAGGTCGTGCTCTCGGCCGAGGAGACCGGCAAGAGCCTCGTCCTCGTCCGGCCCTCCCCCGACGGGAGGTTTCTCCTGTTCTGCATGGCCGACTACGGCTACTTCCCTGTGTTCCAGCCCTCGAGCGACCTCTACCTGATGGACCTCGCGAGCGGCGAGCACTGGGCGTGCGAGGGCAACAGCCCGGAGAGCGAGTCCTGGCACTCATGGTCCTCGAACGGTCGCTGGGTCGCGTTCAGCAGCAAGCGCGACGACGGCGTCTACACCCGAACCTACCTTGCGCACATCGATGAGGCCGGCGTCATGTCGAAGCCTTTCGCGCTGCCGCAGGCGGATCCGGAGCACGACGCCTCGTTCGTGCGAACCTACAGCGTGCCGGAACTCCTTACCGGCCCGCCGGAGTTGAGCGCCGCGCGGATCGCGGAGGAGATCACCGGAGGCAAGGGGCAGGAGACGTCCATGCCGGCGATCTCCATGACCGCGAAGCCCGGCGCGACTCCGGAGGCCGAGGCCTACGCGCCTTCGGAGCCAGCGGAGCCAGGGCGGTAGGGGCCCGCTGCCGGGCCCACTACCGCTTGGGCACTCTCATCCGCCGCGGCTACCGGTACAGCATCGGATCGGCGCGCCAGTCCTTGTCTTTGTCCCAGCCCCACTCGGCGACGCGCGGCCGGCGCTCGCGGAGCCGGAGCGACTCGATCCCCAGGAAGAGCCCTGTGGAGCGACGGTCGCTCCCGACGCACTCGAGCCGAAGGGTGTACTCGCCGGGTTCGGGCCAGAAGTCGAGAAGGTGCCACTCCCAGTCCGAGACATCCTCCGCGTACCCGTTCATCCGGTCGCCGATTCTCACGCCGTTCAGGTACGCCTGGTAGACGCCGTAATCCGGGGCGCGCGTTCCGCGAACGACAAGCCGGCGAGGCTCCTTCTTCTCAACCGTGAAGGGGATCTCCACCCACGCGTTCTCGGCGCTCTCCGGTTGGTACAGGATCTGATCGCCCTCGAGCCAGTGGACGTCCTGCATGCGGCAGGCGCCATCGCCATGCGCGACGGCGTCGGTGACGGGGAACGAGATGTCGAGGTTCGGCAGAGCCCGCTCGCGGGCGTGCGGGGCGCGCGCCTCGAACGTCGGCTCGCCCGTCTGGTACCATAAGGCGACGCTCGAGTAGTCGTCCTGGCGCTCGTTCCAGCTATTGCTCTTGTAGTCGGGGTTCTCGTCGGGCGAGATCCAGCCCCAGTGCTCGATCGCCACGCGGATGGATGTGTTGAAGACGATGGGGTCCTCGATGTGCCAGCGGTAGGAGGAGACGTATCCTCCGGGGCCACGCAGGCTGAAGCACGGGGTGCCGAAGTACGGCGTGCTCGCGTGCTTGAGGCCCCAGGCCGACAGGAAGTAGTCCTCCGTGCCCGTGCCCCAGATCGAGGGCCGCTCCTCGCCGTCGATTGTGATCCGCTCATCACCCTCGCCGAACCAGGAGGGGCTCCGCATCCGGACGGAGAGGACAGTGCCGACGTAGTGCCCTTCGCCCTCGGTCTCGAGCAGCAGGTACTCCTCACCGGAGCTGACGGGGTACTCCTGGCGGTACTGGGCGTAGAAGTACGGCGCGTCGTCGGGTACGGAATCGAGCTTCAGCCAATCGATCGCGTGGTAGAGCCCGCGGAGCGTTATCTCGCTCTGGTTCACGACCTCGACGCGGATGTGCTTCCGGAAAGGCATCCGCCAGAAGCAGTTGTACGAATCCGCGTCCTCCACCACAACGGGCAGGCTGATGACCTCCGAGCGGCGACCGAATCCGCACGCGAAGAAGTCGCCGACCGGGGCCTCGACGCCCGGGCGTTCCGAGCCGTCGTAGTAGATGCGGAGGAGCATCTCCTGGTGGTTCGCGACGCCCTCGGGCCAGTTGCTGGTCTCGGGCCCGCGGAACGTAAACCAGATGTGGGTGATGGCTCCCGGGCCGTCGGCGTCGAGGAGCACCGCCGTCTCACCGGGGCCCACGTCCTGGGCGTCATGGTTCACGTGGGCGAAGGCGCCGTCAGGGCCCCGCCGGGCCGAGGTGGCCCTCATGCTTCGGCCCTCTTTGGGCTGGGCGAGATCGGCGAACTGGTCGGCGAGGGATGAGGAGACGGTCAGAAGGGAAGCCAGACAGGCGAGAGCGATCGCGAGAGAGGGGCGTAAGCTGGGACGCTCGGAGTCCTGCGTGCGGGTGTTCATACGGAGTTGCTCCTCCAAGTAGAGTGATGGCATCCAGAATCGGAGTTCCCGTGCGACGCACGCGACCCCTTCCCGGACGCCAACGCCCGGCGCGGGTGTGTTGCCCGCGCCGGGCCATCGACGTCTGCAGAGACAGCATGGCAGCGCCGCCACGACGGGAGGTCGCCGGGAGCCTGAGACCGCGAGCTACTGGGCCTTTCTCAAATGGTGCACGGAGGGGCCGCATTGGGGGGACCGCCGAAGGCGGTGGGCCCCAAACCGGCCCGTCTCTCGGACGCCTGTCTCGCACGTGGAGCCGGAGGCACGCCGCTCCATGCAATGGGCCGGTTGGGGCCCCTCCGAACCCGACACGAACTGCTCCATCTGCGCAAGGCTCACTAGTTGTACAGAAGCGGCTCGGTCTTCCAGTCCTTATCCTTGTCGAAGCCCCACTCGGCGACGCGCGGGCGGCGCTCGCGGAGCCGCACCGACTCGACGCCGAGGTAGTGCCCGGAGGAGCGCAGGTCGCGGCCGACGCATTCCAGCCGCAGGGCGTACTCACCGGGCTCGGGCCAGAAGTCGAGCAGGTGCCACTCCCACTCGGAGACGCCGGCGTCGTACATGTTGATCTCGCCGCCGACCGGGACGCCGTTCAGATACGCTCGGTACGTCCCGTAGTCCGGTGCGCGCGTACCGGAGATGAGGAGCCGGACGGGGGCCTTCTCCTCGACCGTGAACGGGATCTCGACCCAGGCGTCCTCGGGCGACTCGGGCTGGTAGAAGAGCTGGCCATCGGGGAACCACGAGAGGTTGTCCTGGACGCGGCAGCCGCCCGCCCCGTGATGCGCCTCGTCGGCGTAGTTCTTCGCCATGAAGACGGCGTCGAGGTTCGGCAGGGCGCGCTCGCGCGCGTGCGGCGCCCTGGCCTCGAAGGTCGGCGTCCCGGTCTGGTACCAGAAGGCGACGCTTGAGTAGTCGTCCTGGCGCTCGTTCCAGCTATCGGACTTGTACTCCGGGTTCTCGTCCGGGGAGATCCAGCCCCAGTGCTCGATCGTCACCTTGATCGAGTCCTGGAAGACGATCGGGTCGTGGAGATGCCAACGGTAGGCGCTCGTGTGGCCGCCGATGACGCCCCACTGATCGAAGTAGGGAACACCAAAATACGGCGTGCTCGTCTTCTGGAG
>CAZCER010000465.1:0-4648 GCA_964497385.1 uncultured Armatimonadia bacterium
ACTCCCCGTTGCGCGTCCGGAAGTGGCAGCCGTGGTCCGAGGCGTACACCACGAGGGTGTCGTCCGCGAGGCCCAGTCGGTCGAGTGCACGCAGGATGCGTCCGGCGTTCGCGTCGAGGCTGGCGCAGCACCCGAGGTAGTCCGGCATCTCCTCTTCCCAGTTGCCCGCTAGCCCCTCGAGGTCCGCGGGAGCGCGGTAGGCGGCGTAGCGCTCCTTGGAGCCGTGCGGCCCCTCGAAGTGGTTGTGATCGTTCTGGTGGTGCGGTTCGATGAATGAGACGAACAGGAAGAACGGCCTCTCGAGGTCTCGCGTGCGCAGATATTCCTCGGCGTAGTGGCCGAGGCAGTCCGCGCGGTACCGTCCGTACGGGAACTCCACGCGGTTGCCGTCTCCGTCGAACATATGCCCGTCGTACGAGTGGGATGTGAACTCGAGCACGTCCGAGGCAAGCCAGTAGTCCCGGTAGCCGCCGCGACGCTCGATCGGAACGGCCTTCCCGCGGTAGTTCTGACCGTCGCCCTGGGAGGCGAGATGCCACTTCCCGATGTAGCCGACCTCATACCCGGCCTCGGAGAGATGGTGGGCGATCGTACGCTCCCCAAGGGGCAGGGCGATGTCGTTCCGGAAGCAGCCCGTCTCGGTCGCGTACTTCCCCGTCTGAAGCACGGACCGCGCGGGGCCGCACACGGGCTGTGGGGTGAAGGCGCGGCGGAAGAGGACGCCCTCGCTCGCCATCCGATCCAGGTTGGGGGTGAGACCGGCGTAGATGGGTGAGCCGTAGCACTCGACCGTGTCCCACCGCTGCTGGTCGCTGAAGAGGAAGACGATGTTCGGTGGTCTCTTCCGCATCGCGCGAGCCTCCTCTTGGCCGCTCGCGGCGCCCGTCGCTCCGGTCGCGAGAGCCGCCGCAGCGACGCCCGCCGTCGCTGTCCGCAGGAAACGCCGCCGATCCGATCGCGGTTCCACTCTTTGCGCTCCGTTCCGTCCCCCGCCTGACATTCGGGCATTCGCGGCGCGCCGTTCCGTCCCTGCCCGCCAGCGCCGCGAGGCGGGCCGGCGGCGATCTCACTTCACGCCGCATCATGGGCGGGCCGTTCCCGCAGGCATTCGGGCGCCACGGTCGAATCTCCATGCTGTGCGTTCACGGGGGCGACCCCGTTCGGAACGAATGAAGGGATGTGGATGCTCGATGTCAGTGAATCGAAGGGACTTCCTCGTGGGAGCCACAACCGTGGGGCTAGGAGCAATCGCGGCTTCGGCCGTGGGGGCGCAGGAGCCCGAGAAGCAGGCCGTGCTGAAGCTGGCCTCGCAGGAATGGCACATACCCGGGGACACGCTCAAGGAGAAGGTCGACCGCATGGCCGAGTGGGGCTTCATCGGCCTCGAGGTGGGCGGCGGCGGCCTATGGGACCGCGTCGATGAGATCAACGGCGCGCTGGAGGGCGCGCCCGTCGGCATGAGCGCGATCTGCGCCGGCTTCGAGAGCTGCCTCATCCATCACGACGAGGCCGAACGCCGGAAGTGCGTGGACTCCGCGAAACGCATCCTCACGGCCGCCGGCGAGATCGGCTCGACCGGACTCATCATGGTGCCCGCGTTCAACGGTCAGACCGAACTCCCCAACCACGAGGCGCGGCCGATCCTGATCGACCTCCTGAAGGAGTTGGGGGAGCACGCGATCGCGGCGGGCACGCGCGTGATCCTGGAGCCGCTCAACAGGGGCGAGTGCTTCTTCCTTCGCCAGCTCGCCGACGGCGCCGCGATCTGCCGGGACGTCGACTCCCCCGGCGTCGCGATGATGGGCGACTTCTACCACATGTACATCGAGGAGACGAGCGACCTCGGCGCGTTCATCTCGGCCGGCGACTACTGCCATCACGTCCACCTTGCCTCGCGCCGCCGCGTCCTGCCCGGCCAGGACGAGCGCAGCTTCGTGGACGGCTTCAAGGGCCTCAAATGGATCGGCTACCAGGATTACTGCAGCCTCGAGTGCGGCTGCGACGGCGACCGGATGGTCGAGATCCCGAAGTCCGTGGCCTTCCTCAAGGAGCAGTGGGAGCAAGCGTAGCCCAAGTCCGAACCGCTGGGAGCCGCCCCGCTCACGTGACGGGGCGGCCCCCAGCCTCCGTCATCTCTGTAGCCCGATCTCCTCGAACGGGATGGGCTCGAATCCGAGGGCCCAAGCGGGCGAGTCCTCGCGGAGCCTCAGGTCCCCGGCCTCGAGGTCCACGAACAGCGGATCCACACCGATCAGGTTGTTCTCCATCGTTACGTAGTCGCGCGCCTCGCCGTAGATGGAGTCCCAGTTCTCACCCACGATGATGTTCCGCGCGATGACGTTGCCCTTGGGGGCGGCGGGTTCGTCGTCAAGGATCGTGAGCAACTCCGGATAGCGCTCGCTCCAGGGCGGCTCACGGTAGGGCATCGCGTTCAGCCGGTCCATCATCGTCGTGGGAACGGTGTCGGCCGCCCAGCCCAACGCCCTCGCGTCCACATGGAGGGCCGGAACGCAGTCGACGAAGATGTTGTTCGCGATCAAGCAGTCTCTACCGCCGCCGATCATCGCGGCCCGCGTGACGTTGCGGAAGACGTTCCCGGTCACCTCGGTCCCGCAGAACATGTCATCGAGGTAGACCCCGACGCAGCCGCGCCCCTCGAAGCCCGTGATGTCGTGGAAGTAGTTGTGTCGGATGACCGTTCCCCTCATCGTCCAGTCGCGGCCGGCGTAGATCGCGCCCGCGTCGTTCGACTCGTAGCAGACCTCCGCGACCTCGTTCAGTTCGATCACATGGTCGTTCCCGCCGAACTGAATCGCCATGTGGGGAGCATGCTCGATCCGGTTGTGCGCCACCCGCTGTCCGACGCCGTCGATGCTCACGCCGGGCTGGTACATCCGAAGCCACCGCCCGTAGTCGTGGATGTGGTTGTTCTCGGCGAAGTGGCCCGCCGGCGTGAGCGTCCGACGGTCCCCGCCGCTGAGCGCGACGCCCCCGGCGCCCGTGTCGTGGATGCGGCAGCCGACCACGCCGTGGGATTCGCCCCCGTCGACGCGCACGGCCCACCCGCCGACGTTGCGGATCGTGCAATCGGCGACCCGGCACTCCCGGCCGCCGGTGACGGTCACGGCGTGCTCCCGAGAGCCCTCGAGGATGAAGCCTTCGAACGAGACGTGAGACACATCCCGCAGCTCGAGCAGGCGCGGCGCAGCGGACACCGTGACCCGCGCGTCCTCAATGCGCCCCGGAGGCCAGAGGAACAGGATGCCGCGCTCGCGGTCCGCCCACCACTCGCCGGGCCGGTCGAGTTCACAGAGCATGTTGAGGGCGTAGTACCACTGACCCTTGCGATAGCCGTAGGGGTGGTAGGGTTCCTCGAGCGTGATGAGATGGCGCTCGACGTCGATGGAGGCGATCGGCTGGCGCTGGTCGGACCAGTCCCAGAACCAGTAGCCGTGGAGCCAACCGTCGGGCTCAGCGATCCAGCGCTCGGGCCGGTCACCCTCGTAGACGAACTTCCCGACCGCGTCGCCCACCGTGCCGCGTATGTCGACGGGCTTCTCGCCGAGGACATCCACGATCCGCACGAAGCCCTCGTTCGGCCATCGGGAGAGCCCGAGCGGCGCGTCGTCGAAGAAGACCTCCATGCCCCCGCCGCCGACGGGCCCGCAGTCGGCGAGGCCTGCGGCCCGGAGATCGGCCTGGAGGACGGCGTCGGCGGCCTCCGGCGCCAGGCGGGCGCGCACCTCCGGGGCTTCGACAGGAGTCCAGCCGGTGACCTCGACGGCTCCGGTGAGACGCACCTCGGCTCCGTGCGCCGCCCGGTAGACGATCGGGGCCTCGGGCGTCCCGCTGTCCTCGGGCCCGAGGGTGAGAGGCGCCGCAAGCCTGTAAGCGCCCGCGGCCACCTCGATCACGATCCCGCCGGCAGGCGGTTCTTCGGCGTCTCGGAGCGCGCGGACGGCGTCCCGAGCGTGCTCGAGCGTGGCCCAGGGCGCGACGCGGGTCCCGTCGGACGCGTCGCTGCCCGACGTCGAGACGTAACGCGTCTCGGCGGCTTGGGCGGCGACCGCCAGAGCGAGAGCGAGCAGCAGGCATGAGAGGGCGGCGGATGGCACGGGTCTCCTCCTGTCCGGACGACGTACACGAAACGGCGGGAGCCGATTCGCTCGCCGGACTCCCGCCGCCTGCACGTTTGGACTCACCCACCCTGAAAGGAGGAATGGGTGGGGAGCGCCCATCCTGCCGGATCGCTGTCAGGGGGTTTGGGTGGTGGTGTCTGTGACGATCCTACGGACACTCCCCACGCGTATATAGCTTTCCAGTAACACGGCTCCTTCACACGCGCATAGCTTTCCGAGATATTGTGTGTCAAGGCAACGAACCTGCGGCCGTTACGGGGCCGGAACGCTCCACCCGTCGGCGTGAGCGGCGAAGTACGGCCCTGCCGGAGGGTCAACCTCGAACGTGTAGCTCGACGGGTAGCCGGGGACCGGGTCCTCTTTCAGCGGGAACGAGCCCGGAGCGCCGCTGGGCGCCGTCGAGCCGGCGTGCGCCTGGACCGCCCCAAGCACCCACCCGGGATTGGTGACGTAGGTGATTCTCGTGACTTTCTGGGCGTTGGCGCTGGAATCCCACATCCACTCCACCG
>CAZCER010000466.1:0-4640 GCA_964497385.1 uncultured Armatimonadia bacterium
CCCTACTGATCGCCGAGAGCAACGACGTGTACGGACCCGGAGTGCCGGACTACCATCTGGAGTACCAGCGGCGGAACCGCGAGCGCGGCCGCATGAGCGGGCAGATCCGCCTGCGCGTGCGCTACCAGCGCTACACGACCCCGTGGTTCGACTACCTGATGGTCTCGCCCGACGAGATGCGCGAGATTCTCGATGGGACCGGCTGGCGCATCCGCGAGCTGTTCCGGTCCGAGGGGTCGTCGTACGTGGCCGTGATAGAGAAGGGCGACTGACGCGTCTCATCGGAGCGCGCCGCCGAAGGACGCGGCCCAGCCGGAGCCGAAGAGCCGCCAGTGAGCCATGCCGCGGCGTGACGTTGATCGCGCCGGGCGACCGACGTGACCGTTTCCCGCCGATTGGGGCGCCGTCCATGCGTACCGTGCTGATCGCTCTCGCTGTCCTCGCCACCGCCTGTCAAGCCGATCCCAACGCCTACCGCGACCTCTACGCCGACACCTGGGTCGCAACCGACGCTCTTGGGCGAAGCATGCCGACCCACGACGACGTGGGGTCGGTCAAGCGGGACCACGAACGCGTGGTCGGGATCTTCTACATCACCTGGCACTCGGACAGCGCCGCGGGCGGCCCGAGCCCCTACGCGGCCGATGTCTCCAAGATCCTGGCCGCCGACCCCGCGGCCCGCCTCGACGCGAAGCACCCTCTCTGGACCGCCGGGGCCTACCACTGGGGCGAGCCGGAGATGGGCTACTTCCTCTCGCGCGACGAGTGGGTCGTCCGCAGAGACATGTCCATGCTCGCGGACGCCGGCGTGGACGTCCTCGTCATGGACGTCACGAACGCGGTGCTCTACTGGGAGGAGTGGGACACGGTCTTCTCCGTGATGGAGCGGATGCGGGCCGAGGGCAACAAGGTCCCCCAATTCGTCTTCTGGAGCTTCAACGGACCGGGCATCACGGTGGTCCAGAGCCTCTACGACCGCATCTACAAAGAGAAGCGCTACAGCGACCTCTGGTTCACCTGGGACGGCAAGCCGCTGATCCTGGTGAACGGCCGGCCCACCGTGGACGCGAACGGGAACGCCCCGCGGAACGCCAACCCGCACTACGACCCGGCGGCGAAGACCGATCCCGACCACCCGCACTACCAGGATCCCGACTACTGCGAGGAGTTCTACCTCGACTACACGGCCGAGGTGAAGGCGTTCTTCACCATGCGCACCATGTGGTGGGGCTACTACGAGTGGGCGGGCGAGCGTTTCATCGGCACCGAGGACAACTGGAGCTTCGGGTACGACATGGCCGACCCTCGGGTCCAGGCGATGGACCCGAGAGCCCTCGTCTCGACGCACGACGGCACGCCCGAGGAAGCCGCCGTGACGCCCGCGCAGCATCCCTCGAGCCTGGTCGGGAAGTCCTGGAGCCGGGCAACCGGCGAGCCCGAACTCGATGACCAAGACCTCCCCGTGTCCGCCTTCGTTCCCTGGCTGGGCGAGACGGTGGAGGATCCCGAGGGCTACGGGATCTACTTCCAGGAGCGCTGGGATGAGGCTCTCCGGGGCGAGCCGCGTTTCCTCTACCTCAACGACTGGAACGAGTGGACGGCGGGCAAGTACCACCCCGCCGAAGGCCAGACCACGCCGTTCATGCGCCGCGACAGCACCTACTTCTTCGTGGACCAGTACAACCCGGAGTTCAACCGCTGCATCCAGCCGATGCGAGGCGGGTACACGGACAACTACTACATGCAGATGGCCCAGAACATCCGGCGGTACCGAGGCGTGCGGCCGATCCCCCGGCTGCGGGGCCACCACACCATCCGCGTGGACGGCGACTTCCGGGACTGGGCCGACATCGAGGTCGAGTACCGCGACACCCTCGGCGACACCGCCCCGCGCGACTACCCCGGGTACGGCGGGCTGCACTACACCGACGACTCCGGACGCAATGACATCGTGACCTGCAAGGTGGCCGTGGACCGCTCCCGTGTGTACTTCTACGCGGAGACCGCGGAAGTGCTCTCGCCGTGCGGTGACCCCAACTGGATGCTCTTGCTCGTCGACTCCGATCAGGACCCCACCACCGGCTGGCACGGGTACGATCATCTCATCAACGGGGAGCCGACCCCTGCGGGGACGGCTTCGCTCGCGCGATGGACGCCGGACGGTTCGTCGGGACGCTGGGTCACCGAGTGCCAACTCCCGAGGCGCATCTCAGGGAAGGCCCTCGAGATCGCCGTCCCCCGCTGGATGCTCGGGCTCCGCGACCGTGAACTCACCTTCGACTTCCACTGGTGCGACAACCCGCAGGACCTCGCCGACCCGATCTCACTCTGCACCCACGGCGACAGCGCCCCGAACCGGAGGTTCAACTACCGCTGCCTCTGGAGCCCGTAGACGTAGGCTGCGGCCTGCGCGATCGGGCCCGAAGCATCCTCCCCCGCCGAGCGTCCGCGCGGCGGGGGAGGTCCAAGCGTGATGGGCCTTGCCAGATGGAGCAGTTCTCGTGGGCTTCGGAGGGGCCGCATGGGGAGGGACCCGCCTGCCCTGAGCCGGGCGGCGGTGTCCAGCCGACCGTGACGAAGGGCGTAGCGGGAGGGACCCCAATGCGGCCCCTCCGTACACCATTTGAGATAGGCTCACTAGGCAGTCGGGAAGCGCTACTCCACGACCACGCTGAAGTCGTCGAAGAACGCCAGGTCGGTGCGCAGGCCCGTCCAGGCGCTGTAGCGCAGCTTCACGACGACGCCGACGTCGCGGCCCGCGTAGTCGGTAAGGGGGCAGGTCACGTCATGCCACTCCTCCGGCGCGACCCGGACGTTGCCTCGGAACTCGCCGTTCTCCACGAGCCACTTCAACTCGCCGCCGTCCACCACTCCGATGTCGTAGCGGAAGAAGCAGTAGGCGTTCGCGAAATAGGGGTTCGCCGAGGCGCTGAGGCGCAGCGTCGCGTTGCCCGTCTCGGGAACGTGCACCTTGCGCACCAGATAGCACGGGGCCTGCGAGGCGTCGGGCTGGACGCCCAGGATGCCCGTGCGGCCCGGGTTCGGGTTGCCGGGAAAGGCGGCCGCGTCGCCCGGGACGTCCATCCAGAGCGGACGCGCCCCGCTCGCCGCGAGATGGACGCCGACGCGGTCGATGTCCGCCTTCGAGGCGAAGTCGTTGATGGGGTTCGGGTCGGTCTCCATCCCATCGACGAGCGCGACGGCGTCGAAGGCGGGCCTGTAGTCACGATCCTCGAGGGGCTCGATGGGCTTGTGCTGGAACCCGCCCGGCGCGTCCTGGTACCAGTAGGTCACCCACGCGAAGTCCACGAGGTTCCGGCCCTCCGCGGCGGCCTTGTCGAGACCGTCGTTGTTCCGGAAGCCCGGCTCCTCGCGCCAGTTGATCTCCCACGTCAAGCTCTCGCGGAACCGGATCGGCATGTGGTCGTGGAAGCGGTAGATGGAGAGTTCGTTCGTCTCGCCCAAGAGCACGTGAGGCATCCCCGCGTGCACGCCGATGAACGGATCCTGGAAGCCCCAACTGAAGGTGAACGAGTCCTCGGAGCCGAGGTAGTCGACGACCCGCTCGACGCCGTCGATGTCGACCTCGTTATTGCCCTCCATCACCCAGTCGAACCGGCGGAAGAGGGGCTCCGACGTCACAACGCTCATCTGGCGGCCGATGACGTGGCCCGAGCCCTTGAGGGAGATGATCGGAAGGTAAGCCTGGCTGTCGAGGTGCTTCTGAGTGCGCTCGTAGGCGGCGTGGAAGTACCCGAGATTCTCGTCCCACTCCGGCAGAGGCTCCCACTCGACGTAGCTGTAGTTGCCCGCGCCGTAGGGCGTGTCATTGCGGAACACGACGACCGCCCGCTCCTTGAAAGGCATCGGGAAGTAGCAGTTGTAGCTCCACGGGGCGCACTCGATGAGCGGGGTGCTGAAGTACTGGCTCTTGCCCGCGCAGCCGTCGCCGAAGAAGTCCGCGAGCGGACAGACGACCGCCGGCTCCTCCGCGTTGTCGAAAGTGATCTCCACGACGATCCCGCGCGCGAACACGGAGACCGGGTGGTGGCGCGTGGTGTGGATGTGCCGAATGACGCCCGGACCCGTCAAGTCCGCGACGACCATGCGTGAGTTCGCGACGAGCTTCGGCAGGTCCGGGTAGCGGTCGAACGCCCAGCCGGCGTTCGAGAATCGGGTGTCGAGGTCGTTGCGGATGATCGCCAGGTCGGGGGATGGGCCGGGAGAGGGGGGAACCTGCGCGAACGCGAGAAGCGCCAGGGTCGTGGCTAAGCTCATGCGATCGGTCCCATTTCGGTCGATGCTCGACGAGATGCCCGCGGCCATGCCGCGGGGAAACGCCTATCGGTTGGCGCCTAGCCCAAGAGCCGCTCGCGCGCCTTCGCCAGGCACGACGGGCAGATGCCGTGCGAGAACTCCGCTTCGGAGTGCGCGCTCACGTACGCCTCCACACTGTGCCAGTAGCCCTCATCGTCGCGGATCTGCTTGCAGTAGCTGCAGATCGGCAGGAGCCCGCTCAGCGTCTTCACCTCTTGCAGCGCCTGTTGAAGCTCGGCCACCAGCCGCTCGCGGGCCTCTTCTTCGCGCTTCCGCTCCGTCACGTCCTCCGCGAAGGTGAGGATCGCCGTCGGCCGGCCGTC
>CAZCER010000467.1:0-3519 GCA_964497385.1 uncultured Armatimonadia bacterium
GCCGCCCCGGCTGATGTCCTCGAGGACGCCCGACGGCCCCTCGACGGGGACTTCCGACCCCGCCTCCGAGCGCGCGTCGCACGCGACGCGCACCGGCTCGGGAGGGGTGAGCCGCACGGCCGAGCGACGCTGGTAGCGGTAGACGGCCACGGCCGGCGCAAGGGAAGCGGTCGGTATCCGCGCGCCGCCCCCCGACTCGTGCGAGCCAAGGTCCACAACCGTCGTCAGGAACGCGAGGCCGCCGACCTCCTCATGCCGATAGAGCAGGACTTTCCAGCCCACGCGAAGCCAGGAGGCGCCTTGCGCCGCTTGGGGCGCCGCGACCACGATCGGATCGGAGTAGAGATCGACGAGGTGAACCAACCGTGAGCGGCGCCAGTAGACCTGATCGGCGCCCGCGACCCCGAGTTCGACGCTCCCATCGGACTGATAAACGGCGGCCATGCGACGGGTCGCCTCCTCGCGGGATAGCGCGTCGCTCTGACTCAGGCCGAACTCCAACGCGATGCCCCTTTCGACGCGCGTGGGCGCCGCACCCCGGGACGCCCGACCTATCCGCGCGCGTGGCCGCCCTTCACCTCCACGGCCTGCCTGCGGATGCGGAGATGCTCGCGCTCGCAGAAGCCAATGTAGGCCGAGAGCAGGCGACGCTTCTCCGGAGAGAGATCGCGCCACTGAAGGCCGATCCAGAGCGCCCTTCGCGGCTTCGACTCCCGAACCCGACGCACGATCTCGCCCAACACCACTTGTGTTCGCTCCTCGGGCGGCACCGTCATGCTGACGGCCACGCAGCCTCCGGCGGCAAACTGATCCACGTCCTCCTCGCTGAACTCATCGAAACGGATGCGGGCCCCGCCGCAGCTGATGTCCTCCATCACGCCCTCCAGGCCCTGGCCCGGAGGCGGCTCCTCGGCGTCCGGCTGCCGTGAGACCGTTACGTGCATCGTCTCCACCGGCCGCACTCGAACGAAGTCGCGCCGCTGATAGCGAAAAACCGACCGCGCGGGACTGAGCCACGCCACGGACTGCAGCTCGCCGGACTCCAAAGCGCGCATGCCCAACTCGACCACATGGGTCGGAAACGCGTACCCCGAGTGACCGGTGTGCCAGTACACGAGCAGCCGTCGCCCCGTCGCCACGAGTGGGGCGCCGTCCTTGTCCGTCGGCGCGACGACCAGCACGGGCTTCTCGAACGGGTCGGGCAGTTCGACGAAACGGGACCGAAACCACTTGATCTCGCCTCCGCCCGTAAGCGCCAGCTCGATCGCGTAGTCCGGACGGTAGATGTCCATGAGCTGCTCACGCGCTTCCTCGCGCGACAGCTCGCTTGTCAGCAGGTAATCCTGTGCCACTGCCTGGTTCTCTTCCGCATCCCCCGGAAGGTCGTGCCAGTCCTCACCGGCGCTCGGCGCTGCGCCCGCGCGCCCTCTCTAGGGGTAGGAACGCTCGCTGAAGGAGCATGGCCGCGCGCCCCCGCGACAGCGGAGCGTCCGGCGAAAAGACGCCGGGCGCCACGCCCGCGAAGTACGGCGCGCCGTCCTCCGGCGATTCTAGAGCGAGCCGAGAGGCCGCTCGGTTCACTTCGGCGTCCTCTATGTCGCTGTAGACCAGGGCCTGGACTCGCTCGGGATCCCCGGGCGAGAGCGGCGCCAGGGCCGCCGCGGCGACCGCGGCCTCGCCCCGCGTGATCGGCGCGTCGGGAACGAAGTCGCCTCCGGCGCGCGGGGACAGGGCGCCGTGCGCCAACGCCGTTCGGATGCTCTCATAGGCCCAGTGGGACTCCGGAACATCCGCCGGGACCGACGCCGGAACCGCCGGAGCAAGACCCGCCAGGGCGATGAGCAGCTTGGCGAACTCGGCGCGCGTCATGAGTTCGGTGCGACGGAACGAATGGTCGGCATAGCCTCGAAGCCCGGCGTGGAGCGCGAGCATCTGCGTCGGACGGAACAGCTCGTCGAGAGTCATGCCTCCCGAGACGATGTCGTAGGGAACGTCCGTGAAGTAGGTCAGCACGACTCCTTGCGCCACGAGAAGCCCCTGGACCTCGCGGATCGGGACCGTGTCCGTCCGAGCCGGTCCCGGGCGACGCAAGGCCACATGGGCCGCCGTTCCGCAGGCCTGGCCCATGACCATGCGAAGGGGATCGACGCGAACCGATCCGTACGCCTCGTGCGTCACCGAGACCGCCGTCGTCACCAGCAGGTTCTCTCGGTTCACCGGCGCCATGATGCGGTAGGGAACCTGGTACGGCGGCAACTCAAACCAGACGTTCCTGCCGTCTCGGGTGAAGCGGTGGAAGTCGATGGCGTAGTCGCCGACGGCGATGACGTCATCGAACTCCGCGGGCGCGGACGTCGAGACCCCGCGCTCGGCCCCGGGAGCTAGGTCGCTGTCGATCGTCGGGGAGAGGTCGTACTGGGTCAGCGTGTACTGGCCGACGATGCGCCGGCCCTCGCGCCGGTAGATCTTGGGGGGAAGACCGTCCGGAGTACCATAGTCGGGCGCGAGGCCCCACTGCGCTCCACCAAGTTCTCGCATCGAGTTGCGGATGTAGTAGAGCACCGCGAGACAGCTTCCGCGCACCCGATCGACGATCGCCTGGATGATGCGCTCGCGCTGCATGGGCGTGACCGAGGCGTCGTCCTCCACGGCGGAGATGCACGCGCGCGAGGCGATCGGCTCGCCCTCCGCGTCGACAAAGTACCAGCCGACTTCGGGGTCCGAAGCGAGCTGCGAGGCGATCTGATCGAGCGTGATGTCGTTCGCGTCTCCGTTGATGTCCCACTTGACGTGGTCCGCGCGCAACGCCGGATCGAGCACCGGCAGGTTGCCCCACCAGTTGAAGGCCGCCGGAGCTTCGGTCGGGATCCCGTCCTCCCGACGCAGCGCCCAACGCCACGCGACTTCCTTCACGCACTCGACGTAGTTGTCTCCGTAGTGGGGCGGCGGGATCTCTCGCCCCGTCTCGGGGTCCACTTCGAAGGGGACATAAGCCTTCGGGCCCTTCATGAACGTCCCGCGAACGGCGTAGGCCATCACCAGACCGTTCGAGTCGTCCGTGCCCAGGCGGTAGGGGACTCCCGCTCGCGCGGCCAGAAGCCCGGCGTCCGTTCCGTCCACAAAGACGTCGCCGCGCACCACGCCCGCGAACTCGCCCTCGAGGCGCAACGCGACGACCCGCTCCCCCTCGACCTCCACCCCGACGAGGCGGGTGTTGCGAAGGATCCTGAGAGCGGGCAGTTCCGCGGCCATCGCCTCGAGCACCCGAGCGCCCACAGCCGGCTCGTAACGGTAGGCGCGGGTGATGTCGCCGCCGTGCTCGGGGTAGAGGTCCGCGAGGCGCTGCTTCATCTCGCGGAACAGGCCCCCGGTTAGGCTGTGGGAGTGCCCGATCGGGCTGCCGTCGAAGACGCCGATGCCGCCCGAGGTCATCATCCCGCCCAGCCAGTCCGACTCGGCGATCAAGATCGTGCGGCGCCCCAGCCGGGCCGATGCGAGCGCGGCGCCCACTGCTTCACG
>CAZCER010000467.1:3529-4611 GCA_964497385.1 uncultured Armatimonadia bacterium
AGACGACCACCGGCGCGTGCAACTCCCTGGCCGGGGCCGCGCACGCCGCGGTGGCGGCGAGGCACAGGACGGTGAGACAGAAAGCGGTCTGCGGCATGGGTTCGGCGGCGGCTCCTATCCTTGAGCGCGAGAGGTAGCCGAAGCGCACCGAAGAATGGCTACCTGCATCTCCATCTCTGTCTTCGCCGAAGCCCGCTCATCACCTTGGCGCGGCCGACCGAGGGAGGGTTGACCATGTATGTTCCCTGCTGGAACTGCGGGTCCGACGTCTGGCACGAGACGCAACTCGAATGCCGTCACTGCCGGGCGGCGGTTCGACGTTGCGCCGATTGCCGCAACTACCAGGAATCCACCTCAACCTGCGCTGCGCTCGGGATCGAGGTGACCCCGAGCGACGCGGCCGGTCCGACGCGTCTTTCCCCTTCATTCAGTTGCCAATACTACAAGCTCCGGGACGAGGTCGTGGCGGCGCGCCTGGCCGCCCGCACCGCCCAGCGGGTGCGCACCGACGCTCGCGGCGCCGTCCCCGAGACCGCCGCTCGCGCCGCCCCCGTCACTTCCGTCCCCCCGCTGCCGGATCAGCCCGAGCCGACGCCCGAGGCGGGTCCCGTCGCCCGGCCGCGGACGCCGCTCATCATCGCCCACCGCGGCGCGTCCGCGCTCGCCCCCGAGAACACCTTGCGCGCCATCGACCTCGCGCTCGAGCGCGGCGCCCAAGCCGTCGAGATCGACGTCCACATCACGAAGGACGGCCATCCCGTCGTGATCCATGACGGCACCCTCCAGCGAACCACGAACGGTTCCGGCGATGTGTCCCAGATGACCCTCTCGCAGATGGAGAACCTCGACGCCGGCGCATGGATGGCTCCCGACTTCGCCGGGGAGCGTGTTCCCACGCTCTCGGAGGCCTTGCAGGCGATCCGTCCGCCCGCCTGGGTGAACATCCACCTGCGGGCTCACGAGAACCCGACCGACCGCTGTGAGCGCAGGGTCGCCGAAGCCATCACCGAGGCGGGCGTCGAGAACCGCGCGTGGGTCACCCACCACACCCGCCACGGGCTGTACCGGCTTCGTCGCATGCT
>CAZCER010000468.1:0-751 GCA_964497385.1 uncultured Armatimonadia bacterium
GAGGGCGTCGCGGATCCCCTGCATGGGGGGGCGGATGGTCGCGCTGAACGAGACCGCGGACCCCGCCGGCGCGGCCCGAAGGGCGCTCTTCGTCGCTTGGCCTCGGCCGACCACGAGGTAGCCGTCGTCCGGTGAGGTCACCTCGACGCGCTGGGACGGAGCGATGACCTGCGCGACGACGCCCTTTCGGACCTGGACGCAGACCTGATCGGCCGTGCAAGGAAACGTCGGTTGCCAGCGTTTGGTGACGACCTTCACAACTTCGCCCTCGCCGGGCATCCACTCGTTGAGTCCGGACACGGTGAAACGCCTTCCGCCCAACCCGACCTCGGCTGAGACCCCGACATTGCCGATGGCGAGGCGGCCGTCCTCGGCGATAAGGAGGCTCGTACGGTCGGCGTACGGGAAGCGGACCCACTCGCCGTTCACGATGAGAGTCCCGATCGGATCGCCGCTGGAGGGCGCGAAGTAGCCTCCGTTGACGCCTGCCAGAGCGCCGTAGTTCCGAACTATGGACGACAGCGGAGCGCGCGCTCCCGAAGTGGAGCCCGCGAGGCCGACGGCCGCACGCAGATTTCCGCGGGAGAGGTGCGCGAGAACGGCGTGGGCGATGACGGGTCCGCTCGCCGTTCCGAAGCCGAACCAGGTCCGCTCGAGGTCCTGCGAGACCTGCTCGGTGCGCGTGTTTTCCCAGATCTTCGGGAACTCGAGCACGATTCGCGGCGGGCCCGCGAGGGTGAAGAACCGCTGG
>CAZCER010000468.1:761-3823 GCA_964497385.1 uncultured Armatimonadia bacterium
CCACCACGTCGTAAGAGCCGTGCGCGCTGATCCGAACGAAGCCCCGATCCATGTTCTCGACGCTGACCTCGGTGGCGAGGACCCCTTCGACCGGCAGGCTGACGCGCGGCGGAGGCCCGTGATCGACCATCTCCCCGCGCGAGTTGCGGCTCTTGGTCACCGTGTCGGGAGGAACGAAACCTCCCGCGGTCTGCAGCCCGACGGAGATCACCGAGGGCGCGGCCACCGCGAAGAACGGCGTCGGCGCGTCAAGGTCGATCGTGGTCCGGAAGCGGGCGTCATCCTCGGTGTAGCGAACGCGCAGAACCTTGGCCGGTCGCAGGGAGACGTCGACCGACCGGTCGTCTTCGCTCACGGTCATCCCGAACGCTTGGGCCACGGCGGCGACGGGCATCAGCACGTCCCCGTCGGCAACCGTCGGCGCGCAAGGGAGGCGCGCGTCGGTTCCGGCCGGCGTGTGCGCGAGAGTGTCGCCCACCCGGGCGATGAGACGGGCTCCGAAGAAGTCCACGGCGACGGCCCCTGTGGCCTGATCGAACTGGAAGTTGAGCCCGAGGTACTGCGAAAGCGTGGCGCACGGGAGGCAGAGGACGCCGCCAACGCTGACGTAGGTGACCGGAGACTGGCCCAGCCGGCCGTTGACGGACAGGTGCTTGGTGACGGTCGCGGGCCCGGTCGCCGCCGGGGATGCGATGCCCGGTTCGGGGGCGCCGCCGGCTGCGCCGGGACGCCCGAACTGCCCAAAGGGGACGCTCAGCGTCTCAGGGGCGGGACCCGCCGACGCAGCCAAGGCGAGAGCGACGCACAGGAGCGCAACGGGCGCAAGGCCCGTGGTGTAGGCTACGTCGCGTCGTAGAGTGCGTCTCATGAAGGCTTCAGAGCCCCCGTAATGCGCGTCCAGGCCGTGCGAGCCGCCTCGGCGTGGTCCTCCGCCGCCGGTGAGGCGACGTACCAGCCGCGGAACGTCGGCGCGTCGATGGCCCGGAACAGCGCCGGATAGTCGTAGTCGCCCGCTCCGGGCGCGGCGAAATCGCGCTCGGCCAACTCCACCACGCGGACGAACGAAAGGGCCCTCTTGATCGCTTGGGCCGTCGGCGCGTCGGCGGGGTCCAGGTAGGCCGAATCGAGAGCCATCCGGCAGCACGGGTGATTCGACCGCACGACCGCTCGCCAAGTCGTCGTCACATCGGTCAGCCAGTTCATGTCCGGAGGCCCGATGGGCTTCAACAGGAGAGTGGTGCCGCGCTCCAGACACGGGAGCAGCAGTCCGAACAGCACCACCCCGACGGCTCGCGCCAAAAGCAGTTGCTCGCTCTCATCCTCCGGCGCCTGCCCGCGAGCGAGCCCGAGGGTGATCGGACACTCCATCTCCTGAGCGAATCGAATAGCGGTCGTGAAGGTCGCACGGGACTCCTCGAGGAGATCCTTGTCGCGCGTGATGAGCGAGTAGCCGCCCTGCGTTGCGAGAGCGTCGGTGCAGACCGAGGCGATCTCCAGCCCCGAGGTCCGCGCCGCTTCGCGAAGCTCCGCCGCGCGCTCCAGGGCGAGGCGCGGGTCGGCGATCGAAAGCTGCACGCCGGTGTAGCCGAAGTGCCGCAGCATCGCGAAGCACTCAGCCGGATCGTCGAGCATTCCGCGCAGGCGCGGAGCGGCTTCGACGTCGGGCGTGCATACGGTGTAAGCGAGGTTCATGCGGCCTAGGCCTCCGCGCGAGACTCGATCGCCGTCTCCTTCTGTCGGGCCGCTCGCTCCTCCTCGGTCTCGTCCTCAAAGCGTCGCAGGTACAGGTTGCGGTACATGGGGCACCCGGCCATGAGGTCCGAGTGCGCGCCCGCCCCGGTGACGCGCCCATCCTCCAGCACGAGGATGCGGTCCGCGCTGCGCACCGTTGCGAGGCGATGGGCGATGACGAAGGTGACGCCCCGCTGTCGGACGCGATCAAGTGCTTGCTGCACCACGGCTTCGGTGAAGAGGTCCACCGAGGAGGTCGCCTCGTCGAGGATCAGGATGCGCGCGTCGGCGGCGATCGCCCGGGCCATCGAGAGGAGTTGCCTTTCGCCTTCCGAGAGCTTCACCCCGCGCTCGTGAACCGGCGTGTCGAGACCGTTCGGGAGACGCTCCGCGATGGCGGCTACGCGAGTCACGTCCGCGGCGTGTTCGATCTCCTCCCGGGACGCCTCGGGGCGACCGTAGGCGATGTTCTCGGCGAGCGTGCCGGCGAACAGGAACGGGTCCTGCGGCACGAGGCCCGTCTGACGGCGCACCGACTCGATCGTACCGTCGCGGATGTCCACGCCGTCGAAGGTGATGCGGCCGCCGGTCACGTCGTAGAGCCGCGCGAGCAGCTTGATGATCGTCGATTTGCCCGCGCCGGTTGGGCCCACGATGGCGATCACTTGGCCCAGTCGCGCCGAGAAGCTCACTCCGTGGAGGATCTCGGCGTCCTCGCTGTAGGCGAAGTGCACGTCCTCGAAGCGGATCTCGCTCCGGAGCGTTTCGAGCGGGACGGCGCCTTCCCGGTCCACAACGGTGGGCTCCTCGTCGAGCACCTCGAAGATGCGGTCGAGCGCCACGGCCGAGCGCTGCGCCGTCATCGCGAGTTCCGCGAGCGAGCGCCACGGCTCTCCGAGCATCATCGCGTAGGTGTAGAAGGCGAAGAGTTCGCCGCGCGTGAGTTCCAGGCGCATGACCAGGAGCGCGCCGTAGCTGAGGAGCGCGACCATGGTGCCGACGGTGAGGAACTGGATCACGGGAAAGAGCGTGCCAAACAGGCGCCCCTGCGCGATGCCGGCGTTGGCGCTCTCGAGCGTGAGTTCGGCGAAGACCTGGCGGGAGACGTCCTCCCGGGCGAAGGCCTTGACTACGCGGATCCCCGTGATCGTCTCGTGGAGGTACGTCGAGATTCCGGCAAGCGTCTCGCGGATGCGCCGGAAGATCCGCTCCCCGAACTTCCGAAACGCCCACATCGTGACGCTCGCGAACGGGACGACGAGGTGGGCGATCAGCGCAAGCTTCCAGTGCATCGCGAAATACTCGAAAGGCGGCTGCCGTTTCCAGCGTGC
>CAZCER010000468.1:3833-4596 GCA_964497385.1 uncultured Armatimonadia bacterium
AGTGCATCGCGAAGAGCAAAACGCTGATGCCCAGGGCCTTGAGGATGTCCGTGGCGAGGCCCTGCAGCACAAGCCGAAGGAGTTCGTTCACGGAGTCCACATCGGAGGTCACGCGGGCGATGATCTTGCCCGGCTCGCGCCGTTCGTAGAACCCGATCGAGAGGTGCTGCATGTGACGGAACACGCGCGTCCGGAGACGGTCCATCGCGTTCTGGCCGATCCGGTTGAACAGGAGCGCCTGGATGTAGCCCGCGACGAAGACGAAGACCTGGATCGCGAGCAGGGCGAAGCAGCCCCGGCTCACCGCCGCGATGTCCCCGGCGAAGCCCTCGCGCGGAAAGCCCTCGTCGATTACCTGGCGCCCCAGCCAAGGCGCCGCGAGGCCGCCGGCCGCCACGAGGATCGCCAGGGTCATGACGACCGACCCGAGCGCCCAGTAGCCCTCCAACAAGCCCAGCGCGCGCTTCAGCGTGCGCCACGTCAACTTGCGCGGGAGCGAATCCGAGGCGCTCGCCGCGCGCGCGGACTTCCGGACCGCCTCCGCGAGACGGTCCACCTGCGCCCGCTTATCCGGCTGAGGTTGGGCGTGCGGCTTCATGAGGCCGCCTCCATGCCTTCCAGGTCGTGCTGCAGAGCTTCCAGGCGCGCGTACATGCCCTCGGCGTCCTGCGCGAGTTCCTCCGGCGCGCCGTCCTGCCGGACCTGGCCTTCGTGGAGCACGATCACGCGGTCCGCCGTGGCGAGCGACGACGCTCGGTGGGCG
>CAZCER010000469.1:0-4590 GCA_964497385.1 uncultured Armatimonadia bacterium
GCGCCGTCCGGCTCGAGGCGGTACTGCCAGAGGTAGCCGGAGGTCGGCCCCCCCGCACGGGACACGATGGCGAAGACCGCCCCGTCCGAGGGCCGGCGGTAGAGGTCGATGCCCATGGGCTGGGCGGCGGAGCCTTCCTCACCTTCGAAGACGCGGAGGCCGCCCGGGGAGGAGATGTCCCGGAGGCGGCGGCTCCACTTGCTGATCGCGAAGACGCGTAGGCATCCGTCCGCGCGCTCGGTCGTCACCGCGATGTCCACCGCGCGCCCGCCGAGGTCGAAGCCGTACTCGACCGCGACGTTGTTCGGTCCCTTGGTGTCCGAGAGGATCCGCTGCACGATGCGGCCCGAGAGGTCGAACACGTAGAGACCCTCGCCCGGGTCCGGGTCCGGCCCCTCGCCCTTGTCCGTGCCGAGTATCAGGCTCTTCGAGGGGTCGAGCGGGTTCACCCAGATCGCCGGGTCGTCGGCGTCGATCGCGACCGGGTCGGTCGCCGTTGACGAGAGGCCGCCTTCGAGCGGACGCTCGGCCTGCCGGGCCCATGCCAGCATGGACGACAGCGCAAGACCGAGGAGGAGCGCGGAGAGGAGAGGTGCGCGCATGGGTGGGCTCCCTTCGGGCTAACGGGCGGCTCGACGGACGCTAGTGCCTCTGGCTCTCCTCCGACGGCGGCACGAGGGCCGGGTCGAACTCGAGTTCGCCCGACTCGATGCGGCGGCGCGTCTCGTACTCGATGTCCCGCTCGATCGCGGCGATGTCGAGCAGGTCGCTCGAGGCGTCCATCTTCTCGAGTTCCTCGATGTAGATGTCCATCTCCTCAAGGACGCCGACGCTGGTGTCGTCGCGGAGTTCGATCTCCGGGCTGACATCGACCCCGTGAAGCGTAAGCCGGACAACGCGCGGGTACATCCCCTCGACCACGGACTGGATCTCCCGCATGTTCGCCAGAATCTCGAGGAGCTTCGTGCGCAGCGCGTTGTAGTGCGCGATCTGCCGCTCGAGCGCGCGCCGCGCGTTCGCGTAGTCCTCGCGGAGCCGCGCGTCGCGCGTACGGGACTCTTGGGCGTAGAAGTGCTGGATCTCGCGCTGGACGCGGATGATGCTTGAGGACTGGAGCCCCCGCGTGATGCGCATGCCCGCTTTCTTGAGTTCCTCCAGCCGGCGGAGCAGCCGGTCGCCCTGCTTGAGCGCGGAGGAGAGCGACTGGCGGAGGTCGCGGGGTCCCTCATTGATCGCCCGGCGCACCTCGTGGTAGGCGGCGTGAGAGCGCGCGATGACCGCGTCGGCCTCGGCCTCCCACTGCCCGCGCGTGCCCACGCGCACCGCTTGGGCGATGAAGTAGGCGATCAGCCCCGTCGCGCCGACGCACGCTAGGGCCAGGATCACCATGACTGCTTCCATCGTTCGCCTCCATTGATAGCTACGCGCCCGCTCATTCTCCGGTTACCGGCCAGGCACCTTGCCCCGCGGCGTCTAGGGTCCGCCGTCCTGATCCCGTCCGGCTCGGGAGAGCGTCACGGCCCACACGCGCGTGGCGCCGACCGCGCGGAGGGCGGCGGCGCAGGCGGACACGGTTGCGCCGGTGGTCATGACGTCATCCACAAGGAGAACCCGCGCGCCCTCGACGGGTAGCGCTCCGGGCGCCGCGACAAAGGCGTCGCGTACGTTCCGTTCCCGCTCGGCCCGGGTCAGGCCCGGCTGGGGTCGCGTCTCGCGCGTTCGTCGGAGGAGGCGGGCGTCACAGGGCGCGCCGAGAGCCTCGGCCAGCCGCTCGGCGAGGCGGGCGGACTGGTTGAAGCCTCGCTGGCGCTCCTTGCGCGGATGCAGCGGCACGGGGCAGACGAGGTCGATCTCGGCGAACGGGAGATCGCCCAGGGGAGCGGCTGCCTCGTTGGCTCGCGTCTCGAGCACGGCGCCGAGCAGGAGACTCGCGAGCGTCTCGCCGGCCTCGGCCCAGCCGTCGAACTTGTACCTGCGGATCGCCTCGCGCAGGGGTCCGAGGTGGAGATACGCTCCGCGTGCCAGGTCGAACCCTCGACCCCGGTAGCAGCGCGCGCAGATCTCACGCGGGGTCGCGGGCTTCAGGCCGGGGCGGCCGCAGCGGGAGCAGTCGATGACCTGGACGGGGACGAGGTCGGCCGCGCAGGTTTCGCAGAATCCGTCGCGACACAGCTTCGCGCACCCCGGGCACCGACGAGGGTACACCAGGTCGAGAGTCTCGGCCCAGACGCGACGCAGCGGAGCCATGGCGGCACGATAGCACGGAGAGGCGGGTTGGGCCAGAGGCGGATCAGGACGGGGTTCGCGGCAGGACGCCGTCTCCCGGCGGCGAAGCGTCCGGCATCCTGGCTGAGCGGGAGGCGCCTGCTATGAGAGCCCTTGGCATTGCGGCGGTGATGGCGGTCGCGTTTGGACCGGCGGCGTGCGAGCCGCTCCACGTGGTCGACGAATGGGAGTTTCTGGGTGAGTGCGCCTACGGCGTCGCGACGGCGGGCCTGACGGCGACTCCGCCGGACGGCGTCCGGATGGCGTTCGACCCCGAGGCCGGGCGCGTCCGCTTCGCGTGCTTCACTCTGGCCGGGCCGGATGGCGAGGCGCGCTCGCTCGCGGTCGCCCTCGTCGAAAAGCCCGACGGCGCGCAAGCTCTTTACACGGACGCGGACCTCGACGGCGTCGTGACGCTCGACGAGGCCCTGGCCTCGTGCGACGACCCTGGCCTCCTCCCACCGGGCTTCGCCCGCGGCGAGGAGACCGTCTGGCTGACCGAACCGCCCGAGCCGCCGGGAGTGACCGCCGCGTTCCGCGTCAGTGGGTTCGGCGCCACCCTCTCCCGCGCCGTCCGTGGCTACGCGAGCGCGGCGCTGCCGGTGGGCGGGAGGCTGGTTCCGGTCGCTGTCGTGGACGTGAACGGCGACGGCGTGGCGGAGCGCGCGCGCGACGTCGTGCTGCTCGACCTGGACGGCGACGGCGCGTGCGTTGGCCCCGCCGAAGAGCGGCGGCTGTACCGCTGGATGGACGTCGAGGACTCCGCGTTCCGCCTGACGGTGGGGGGGCCGCTCGCCTCGGTGGAGTGGAGCCCGGCGCCGACCGGCGTGTGCCCGGTCACGTTTCGCCCGGGCGGCCTCGGGACGGGGCTCGAGAGCTTCTCCGCCTCCCTCGTGCGCGAGGGCTCGGGGCCCATGTCGGTCAGCGCGGCCGACGCGGCGGTGGACGTCCCGTTCGGCGAGTACGGCCTGTCGAGTCTTGACGTGACGGCCGTCGCCGGGGACGGCGACCGATGGACCTACGCCTTCGTCCAGGACACGGACGTGACGCTCGACGTCACGCGTCCCGACGGCCTGACGCTCGATCCGCTCGAGGGTCTGGAGGTGCGCGTGACGATCGAGGGGACTGCGGAGCCCGGGGCGGAGGTGACGTTCAGCGCCGAGGTCCGAAGCCCGCTCGGCCTGATCTTGGCCTACTGCGGGCGGGGGGGGCCGGGCGCCGCCGAGGCCGACGTCGCGCCGGATCTCGAGGTGCGAGCGCCGGACGGCTCGGTCGTCCTATCGGGCTCGCTTAGCTACGGTTGAGGCGGCGGCGCCTGCGCACGCTCGTGGAGCGTGCCTCAGAACGCCGATCCCGGCGCGTACGTTGTCCGCGCGACCATCGATCTCGGCCCGCTCGGCGTCTTGGCCGGCGAGACCACCGTCGCGATCCCGTAGGGCGAGCGGCGTCGGCCCAGGCCGCGCAACGGAGAGCGCCCGGCCGGAACCCGGCCGGGCGCTTCACGTCTCTTCGGTTCAGCGCGGAGCGCTTACCACTTGGTCTGCCAGCGGACCTGGTAGCGGTAGTCGCTGCCGGCGGTGGCGTTGTTGTTGATGAGGGCGGCCTCGAGGCTCAGCTTGTTCTTCGAGCTGATGGCGTACTCGTAGCCGAGGATCGGGGCGATGTAGGCGTTGCCGTCGGTGTCCGTGTTCGGGTCGTAGTAGTCGTAGCGGCCGAAGAGGGTGTGCCGGCCGGTGGTGTAGGCCGCCTCGAAGTAGCCGCCGAGCACGTCGGTTCCGCGCGCCCGCCCGCTGAGCATCTCGCCCTGGAGTTCCCACTGGCCGCTGGCGTACTGAGCCCCGAAGCCCCAGAGGTTCTTGCCCGTGGTGACCGGAGCGGAGCCGTCGGTGGGGCTGGTGGTGTACTCGCCGGAGACCGCGGAGAGGGAGAGCTGGCCCTTGCCGTTGGAGAAGGGCTGCACGTAGCGGGCGACGATGTCCTTGGAGGTGTTGTTGTCCGCGAGATTCGCGCCGTTGCCGCTCATGAGGGCCAGCTCGAAACGGCCCGCGTGGGTGCTGTTCGGAGCGGTCGCGACCTGCACGCCGAGATCGTAGATGCCCGGGAAGAGCTGCGTGTAGGCTCGGGCGTACTCATGGGCGCGCCGCACCGAGGACGACCGGATCATGTCATACGAGAACGGGGCGATGAACTGACCGGCCTTGACGCGGACGTCGCCCTGCTTGGTCTCGACCCAGGCGTCGAGCAGGCCGAAGGGGCCGGCCGCGCCCAGAAGCAGTCGCGCTTTCGAGTCTTCGTCGATGTTGTAGTCGACCACGTTGTAGAAGC
>CAZCER010000470.1:0-236 GCA_964497385.1 uncultured Armatimonadia bacterium
TCGCACCCTACTTGAGGAACAGTTCCACCACCGGGACGGACACGTCGGGCTTGCGGACCGGGAGGCGGAGGGTAAGCGTCTTGTACGGGTCGTCCGGCTTCTCGTCCATCCCGACTTCCGACGCGTCGTTCAGAAGCTGCGCGTAGGCCACGCGGCCCGCGAAGCCATCGAGCGGAAGCGTCTGGATCGGCCAGGAGAACACGTGGACATAGAGCCGCTTCGTCTCCGCGTTGTAG
>CAZCER010000470.1:246-4549 GCA_964497385.1 uncultured Armatimonadia bacterium
GGTCAGGCGGCAGTCGGGCGGAGTCGGGAACTCGGCGGGAGCCGCGCCGCATCCGTAGATCGCGCGCGAGTGCCGCTTCATCCACTCGCCCATGCCCGCTAGGCTATCGAGGGCGCGCCGGTCGAACTCCCCGCGGCCGGTGGGACCGACGTTCAGCAGGAGGTTCCCGTTCTTCGAGGTGTGGTCGATGAGCATCTTCACAAGCTGATCGACCGACTTCCACGTCGCCTCGTCGCGGTGGTAGCCCCACGAGCCGGAGAAGGTCTGGCACGCCTCCCAGAGCACGGGCTTCCCGTCGACCATGACGCCCTCACGCGGCATGGTCTGCTCTGGCGTCCGGTAGTCCCATCCGCCGGGCACGTCCATAAGGTCGAGGCGGTCGTTCACGATGATCCTCGGCTGGAGTTCCCGCACGAGCTTGATGAGTTCCTCGGAACGCCACTCGTTGCGGCCCTTCTCGCCATAGGAGAAGTCGAAGAAGAGCATGTCGACCTGGCCGTACCGGGTGAGGAGTTCCCGCACCTGCCCATGGAGGTAGTCGGCGTACTTCGATTGATCGCGGCTCTCGTTCAGCTTGTCCCTGTCCGGGTGGTTCCGCATGGAGTGCAGGCCGTCGATCGTGAAGTGCGGGTGATGCCAGTCGATCACGGAGTGGTAGAACCCGACGCGCAGGCCCTCTCCGCGGAACGCCTCCACCATCGGGGCGATAAGGTCCTTGCCGCACGGGGTGTTGGGGGCCTTGTAGTCGGTCAAGTCGGAGTCCCACAGGCAGAAGCCCTCGTGGTGCTTCGTGGTGATGCAGAAGTACTTCATGCCCGCGCCGGCGGCCGCCTTGGCCCACGCGGCGGGGTCGTAGAGGTCCGGATCGAAGCGCCGGAAGTACTTGTCGTAGACGTCGTCGGGGGTCTGTTCTTGGTGCTTGACCCACTCGTGGCGAGCGGGCAGCGCGTAGAGCCCCCAGTGGATGAACAGGCCAAAGCGCGCGTTCGTGAACCAGGTTGTGTCGGTCTGAGGCATGCTGTCGCTCCCTTTCCTCTGTCAACGACGCGGGTCTGTTCCCCCGCTCCCGCGGGAGTCCCTCCGCTTTCGTGAAGCTGAGAGGCCATCGGTCCGACAGGTGGGAACCCTCCCCCATGCGGTCCGGTCCAACCCTCAACACGGCAAAAGGCGATTCGCCCCTCACGGGGCGCCGAGCCCTCGTCACCGGCGCCTCGCGGCGGCTCGGCCGCGCCATCGCGCTGCGGCTTGCGGAGGCGGGGGCTGACCTCGTCATCCATCACCGGGCTTCGGCGAGCGACGCGGAGGCGGTCGCCGACGAGGTGCGGTCCTTGGGGCGTGAGGCCGTCGTCGTCCAGGCCGACCTCTCCCGGGAGCGCGAGATTGACGGCCTGTGCTCCTCGGTGCTCAGCGGACCAAGGGCGGCGGACGTCCTTGTGAACAACGCGTCGGTGTTCGAGCCCGGCGCCCTCGCCGAGTTGACGTGGGAGCATCTCGCGGAGAACGTCCGTGTGAACGCCTTCGCCCCTCTCCGCCTCATGCGGGCCCTTGCGGACGGCTGCGACGACGGCGCGATCGTGAACCTCCTCGACGCGCGCATGGGTGACTATGACAAGGCCAACGTGGGCTACCATGTCTCGAAGCGCATGCTCCACGCCTTCACGCGCATGGCCGCGCTCGAGTTCGCTCCCCGCGTGCGCGTGAACGCCGTGGCGCCGGGGCTCATCCTTCCGCCGCCGAGCGAGGATGACGGCTACCTGGAGCGCTTTGCGAGCGCGAATCCGCTGCAGGCGATCGGCTCGGCGGACGGGATCGCCGAGGCGGCGCTCTACCTCGCGCAGGCCCCGTTCGTCACCGGCCAGGTGCTCTATGTCGATGGAGGGCGCCACTTGCGGGGGTGCGTGTATGGCGCGTGACCGGATCCACATCCATGATCTCCGTCTCGGCTGCGTTCTCGGCGTGCACGAGCATGAGAGGAAGGCCAAGCGCGAGGTCATAGTCCATCTGACGCTCGAGACCGACCTTGCGCGCGCCGGGACCACCGATGACCTTGCCGACACCGTCGACTACGACGCGCTCGTGGCCCGCGTGACCCGCTACGTCGAGGGCTCCGAGTTCCACCTCCTCGAGCGCCTCGCCGAAGGGGTTGCAACGGCGTGCCTCGTCGAGGCGCGCGTAGAGCGGGTCCAGGTAACGATCGAGAAGCCCGGGGCTGTCCCCGCGGCGCGCTGCGCCGCGGTGGAGATCGCGCGTGAGCGAGTCACGGGCAGCTAGCGCGGGGGAGACGGGAAGGCTGGCCATGAACAGAGACCGAGTCGCCGAACTAGTGCGCGAGCTGCTCTCGGAGATCGGAGAGGACCCGCGGCGCGAAGGGCTTCTGAAGACCCCGGCGCGGGTTGCGGAGGCCCTCGAGTTCCTCACCAGCGGCTACCGAACCACGGCCTCCGACGTGCTCGAGGGCGCGATCTTCGAGGCCGAAGCCGAGAGTATGGTCATCGTGCGCGACATCGAGGTCCACAGCCTTTGCGAGCACCACATGCTGCCTTTCCTCGGGCGCTGTCACATCGGCTACATCCCCAGGGCGAAGATGCTCGGAGTCAGCAAGTTGGCGGGCCTCGTCGACTGCTACGCGCGCAGGCTGCAGGTTCAGGAGCGCCTCACCGAGCAGATCGCGCGCGCCGTGCTGGACGGCGCCGAGGCCCACGGGGTCGGCGTGGTGATGGAGTGCCGGCACCTCTGCATGACCATGCGCGGAGTGCGCGAACACAACGCGACCGTGACGACGTCGTCGATGCTCGGCAGCTTCCACGACCATCCCGAGCATGGTCAGGAGTTCCTCTCCCTCATCGGCCGCCGCGCCGCCGGGGCCTGAGTCGCCTTTCGCCAAGGGGGCGCGCGGCCGGCCCGCGCCAGTCGGTTCAGCTCGCCATCGCAACGCGACGGCCCCCTGGGTGGGCCCTGCGTCTCGGAGCGGGGACAACCTGCGTCCCCCTCGCGCCCGATCCGGATCGCTCCGCACCGCCGCTGGGGCCCCCACGGGGGGCGCAGACAGCGTTGCGCCGGACCGCGAGCGGACGCACGGCCTCGCACGAAACATGCGGAACTAAGTCGGAAGTCCGTAGGAGTAGCGCTTCACGAGGATGAATGTGTTGCTTGATAGTGCTTCATGTGGCGTATCGGAGAGCGCTTGCGCGTGCGTGGGCGCCCTTGGCGTCACAGTCGGCGAGGCTTCTCGCCGTGTGGACTGATATGAAGGAGGTGCCCTGTGAGGAAGCTCTTCGGTTTGGCGGTGCTTGCGGCTCTGAGCGCCGCGTTGGTTCTAGCGGGCGCTGGCTGCAAAAAGGGCCCTGGCGGAGACGCAGCGGGCAAGGTCATCAAGGACAGCAAGACCGGTGAGGACATCTCGAAGCCGCTCACGCTGCCCCCGGGCGGCGCCAAGATCGAGCAACCCTCGACGAAGGGCGCTCCGAGCGCGCCGACAGGCGCTCCGGGCGAACCCACGGGCTAACTCGCGCGAGTTGGGCCGGGAGGGGGACGGCGCTTGTGGACAGATCGGACCATAGCGCGAAAGGAGCGCCCACATGGGTCGCAGAGCATTCACGCTGATTGAACTCCTAGTAGTCATTGCCATCATCGCGATTCTCGCCGCCATCCTGTTCCCTGTGTTCGCCAAGGCTCGCGCCAAGGCGCGCCAGACCTCCTGTCTCTCCAACGTGAGACAGATCACTGTGGCGCATCTGAGCTACTGCGCGGACTACGACGGCGGAATCACTCCGGTCTACAATGACCTCTACGGCTACCCTGACTTCCGCATGAACTGGGCCGACGCGATCTACCCCTACTGCAAGAACCGCCAGATCTTCGAGTGCCCGAGCAGCAACGCCGAGGACTGGGGCCCCAACTTCGACCCGCCGGAGGGTCAGGTCGGGAACATGCAGTGGACCCGGTACAGCATGAACATGGTCAACAGCTCCTGGTTCCTTCCGGAGGGCACCGACCCCAACGGCGATTGGGGCTGCCCGGTGAACCAAGATCGGGTTCCCATGCCCGCTCAGCACGGCCTCATCTTCGAGAGCAGCAACGCCTGGTGGTGCCACTGGCTCGGCCACCACTACGTCAGCGCTCCGAACCAGCCGCACTGGAACGGTTGGGGCTACTCCGCCGATGGCGAGTATCTCCTCGGATGCCTCGGCGAAACGATCTATCCGTGGCACAACGAGGGCTGCAACATCGGGCACTTCGACGGCCATGCGAAGTGGTACAAGATCTCCGCCGTCCGCGGCGGAGCCGACACCAGCGCGGCCTA
>CAZCER010000471.1:0-4546 GCA_964497385.1 uncultured Armatimonadia bacterium
AACCGCCGGAGGGCCGTAGGATGTCCGAATCGCCAGAACGCCGGAGAATCACCCTCGACGACCTGCTCGACGAGGCGCTCTCGTCCGTGCCGACCCTCAAGCCGCGCGAAGCGCGTCGGATGATCCGCGAACTCCAGGACGTGACGGTCCTCGATGTGCGCGACGCGGAGGAGCACGACCGCGAGCGTTTGCCGGATTCGCTGCAGATCTCACGAGGGACGCTCGAGTTCTACGTCGAGGAGGCGATCCCGGACGCCGCGCAGCCGATTCTCGTCGTGTCTCGCTCCGGCGCGAGGGCGCTGCTGGCCGCGCGGACGCTCCAGTTGATGGGCTACTCCGCCGTGTGGGCCCTCGAGGGCGGGATCAGCGCATGGAGCGACTGGGGCTACCCTGTGGAAAGATCGGAAGCGCGCGGCCGCGCGTAGGCTGACGGAAGACGGGTTCGCTTGGCTACGGTTCGGGTTCTTGAGGACAGCGTCGCGAACAAGATCGCCGCGGGCGAGGTGGTCGAACGCCCGGCGTCGGCCGTGAAGGAACTCGTTGAGAACTCCCTCGACGCCGGCGCGAGACGCGTCGAGGTCGAGCTGATGGGCGCGGGCCGCGACCTCATCCGCGTCGTCGACGACGGGGCGGGCATGGCGCCGGAGGACGCGGCGCTCGCTGTGCTGCCTCACGCCACCTCGAAGATCACGACCGTCGACGACCTCGCCTCCATCGGCACCTTCGGCTTCCGCGGAGAGGCGCTCCCGAGCATCGCGGCCGTCAGCCACTTCATCCTCATGACGCGGCGCCCCGAGGACGACGCGGGGGTGATGGTGCGGTGCGAGAGCGGCGGTGCGCCGGAAGTGAGCGCGATCGGGTGCCCGCCGGGCACTTCCGTCGCGGCCCACCACCTCTTCCACAACACGCCCGCGCGACTCAAGTTCCTCAAGGAGAACCGCACCGAACTCGGGCGCTCGATCGACCTCGTCGGGCGGCTCGCGCTCGCCTTCCCCGAGGTGGCCTTCCGCGTCACCAACGAGGGCAAAGAGGTCTTCCAGGCCTCCCCGGTCGGCGACCTGCGGGCCCGCATCGCCCAGGTGATCGGGCGCGAAGCGCTCAAGAACCTGCTCCCTTTCGATGTCACGACGCCCCTTCTTCGCGTCCACGGCTACTGCTCCGACCTTGCCCTGCACCGGCCGAACCGCACGGGCCAGTACATCCTTGTGAACCGGCGCACGATCCGGAGTCCGATCCTCGCGCGCGCCTTGTCGAACGCCTATGAGGGGCTGCTGCCGTACGGGCGCAACCCGGTGATCGTGCTGTTCTTGGAGATGGACCCGCGCCTGGTGGACCCGAACGTGCACCCCACGAAGCAGGAAGTGCGCTTCCCGCGGGAGGGCGAGGTGTTCCGGACCGTGCACGGGGCCATCCGCTCCGCGCTGCTCGCCGCCGATCTCGTCCCCGACGCGCCGCCGATCTCCGAGGCCGGCCCTCTTGGGCCGATCGGCGTCGCCTCGCCGTCACGCCCCTCCGTCACGCCGGACCTGCCGCTCTCGCACGCGGCCCCGACCGCGAGCCTCGACGCCTTTCGCCAAGCTCTGCAGGCTCGCGTGGCCGAGGACGACGGCCTGGAAGACTGCGTCGAGGGAGCCGCTCACGCTCCGGAGCCCGGGCAGGACGCGGTCGACGTGCAGTCCGGCGACTGGTCGACCCTCAGAGTGATCGGCCAGGCAATGGACTCATTCGTGCTCGCGGAACTCAACGGCGAGTTGCTGCTGATTGACCAGCACGCCGCGCATGAGCGGGTGCTGTTCGAGCGCTTTATGGAGGCGACCGGGGACCGGCCCTTTCCGAGTCAGGGGCTTCTCGCGCCGGATACGGTCGAACTCGCTCCCGCGGAGATGGCCGTGCTGCACGAGAGCCTGGATGTGCTCGAATCCCTCGGTCTGCGCGTGGAGCCGTTCGGCAACGCCACGGCGCTCGTGCGCGGCGTCCCGGCGCTTCGGCGCTCGATGAACGGGACCCGGCTCCTGCAGCGGATTCTCGCGGACCTCCTGGACGATGAGAGCGAGTTCCGTGCCGTGAAGGACATCCGTACCAGGCTCTGCGCCACGGCGGCGTGCAAAGCGGCCGTCAAGCAGGGCGACCCTCTGACGCCGGAGGAGATGCGGGCGCTCCTCGCGGACCTCTCACAGCTCGAGATGCGCTTCACCTGCCCGCATGCGCGGCCCGCCGTCGTTCGGTTGGGGCGCGAGGCGCTCGATCGGTACTTCCATCGACGGTAGCTGGCGCGACAGCGACTCGAGTCGGCGACCTCACGAGCGTTGCGCGCCGCTCCCCTCGGGGCTAGACTGCGGGACCGTAGCCACCGACTCCCAGCCTCCAAGGATGCGAGATGTCACTCAGAGTCATCGCGGGCGAACTCCGCGGCCGGAAGATAGCGCTTCCGCGTCGAGGCGATGTCCGCCCCACCTCCGACCGTGTGCGCGAAGCCCTCTTCAGCAGCCTGGCGGGGGCGGTCCGTGACGCCGACGTGGTGGACCTCTGCGCCGGCGCCGGAGGCCTCGGGATCGAGGCCCTGAGCCGCGGGGCGAGGTCGGCCGTCTTCGTCGAGCGCGACCCGCGGGTGCGGGCGACGCTTGCCGAGAACCTCGCGAGTCTGGGACTTCAGGAGCGCTCCCGCGTGGCCGGCGGGGACGCCGTAGGCTGGTTGCGGGCGAGGGCGGAGGCCGGGGACGCGTTCGATCTGCTCCTCGCTGACCCGCCTTACGCCTCCAAGGTGCTCGCGGGCCTCGCCGAAACGCTCGCCGAGCGACCCGACCTCATCCGTCCCGGAGGGGTGGTTGTCTTCGAGGCCGGTGCGGAGGACATGCCGGCGCCGCCTCTGAAAGAGTTCGCGTGCCGGTACCGTCGTAGCTATGGCACGGCGTGCATTGGGGTCTTCGATCGACTCGGGGGAGGCGAGGAGCGAGAGGGAGCCGAGTGATCCGCGCGCTGTATCCGGGAAGCTTCGATCCTGTCACGAACGGCCATCTGGACATCATCGCCCGCGGGGCGCGGATCTTCGATGACGTCGTCGCGTCGGTTGTCGAGAACCCGAACAAGAAGCCGCTCTTCACGCTGGACGAACGCAAGGAGATGCTGGCCGACGCCTGTTCGGCCTTTCCGAACGTCCGGGTGATGACGTTCACCGGACTCCTGGTGGAACACGCCAGGCAGATCGGGGCCACCGTGGTCATCAAAGGGCTCCGCGCGCTATCGGATTTCGAGAGCGAGTTCGAGCAAGCCCACACGAACCGTTTCCTTGTCGAGAGCATTGAGACTCTGTTCATGCCTACGGACGTTCGCTACGCCTTCCTCCGGTCGAGCACCGTCCGCGAGGTGGCCCGCCTAGGCGGCTGCGTGGACGGCCTCGTGCCTCCGCTGGTCGCCGCGCGCCTGGCCGCGCGTCTGGCCGGCAAGTGAGGAGGTCTCCCCTTTGGAGATCGAGCAGACGATTGAGCAGCTAGAAGACCTACTCGAGAGCGGATCCATGCTGCCCTGGTTCGGGCGCAGGTACGTTCGCGAGGAGGAGTTCCATCGGCTGGTGAATCAGATTCGCAGCGCGCTCCCGCAGGCGATCAGCGAGGCCGCCGAGATCACCTACCAGCGCGATCGGATCCTGAACCAGGCTCATGAGCAGGCTCGGGAGATCCTCGACCAGGCGAATCACCAGGCGCTCGCCCAACTCGAGGACGCCCGGCGCTCGGGCGACGAGCTGGTCTCGCAGGAGCACGTGGTTCGGCAGGCCCATCGCAACGCGGAGGAGATCCTGCGACAGGCCGACCAGGAGGCCGCGGCCGTGAGGGCCGAGACCGAACGGTGGCTGCTCGGGCTCTTCGCGCGGCTGGATCACGAAGTGGGGCGCGTGGCGCAGACCGTCGCGGAGGCCCGAGCGGCGGCCGAGGCGCAGGCGGGGCGGGTCGCGCCCACGGCGCCGCCGATCGCCGACGCCGGCGGACGGTAGGCGATCGGTCCGAGGCGGACGCCGCGCATGGGGCGCTCTCTTTCGAAGGAGGGGGACATGGTGCGGTCAGTCCTGTCCATCGCGCTTCTCGTGTGGGTGAACAACGCCGTTGCGTTCGCCGGCACGGGCACGCTCGTTGTCGATTCCACGCCGACGGGCGCGCTCGCGCTCGTGGACGGCGGCGAGGTCGGTCACACGCCGCTCCGGATCGAGGTGGATCTGGGCGACGCCGCCGGTCGGACCTCCACGCTGGTGTTGCGCATGGAGGCCTACAACGACCGAGAGGAAGAGGTCGCCCTGACGGCGGGAGAGACGACCGATCTGGGCCTGTGGACCCTTGTCTCCCCGCACCCGCTCCCTCACGGGGCGCGGCCGCTTCCGGACCAGGAGACGTGCGTGATGGAGGCGGGGTACGCCGTCGAGACTCCCGATGGGGCCGTCATGGTGTGGGCGCCCGCGGGGCCTTTCGCCGCCGGCTATCCCGAGGACTATCCCGACCCCCGCGCGCAGGACATGAACCCCGCCCGCGGCCCGGAGCGGCTGGCGTCGAGCCTGCGC
>CAZCER010000472.1:0-4539 GCA_964497385.1 uncultured Armatimonadia bacterium
AGGAGTCCTGGCGGATCGTCTCCGGCATGCCGGCCACCGCTTCGGGCTCGAAACGGATGCTCGCGAAGTCCTCGGACGTACCCGCCTCGTTGCGAAGGTACTCCGTGGCGTGGATCCCGATGAGCCGAAGGATCGACTCAGGGGCGCTGTAGAAGGCGATCAGCTTCCCGCCCGACTCCACATAGGACGCGAGAACCTCTTCGGCGCCGGGCGCGAGTTCCGGGTTGTAGGGCAAGATGACCGCCTTCACGCCGGTAAGGGCGCCGTCGCCGAGGTCGGTGTCGTCGAACTCGGAGACCGTGACTCCGACGCTCTCGAGGAGGTCCACCGCGTCGTCGGACCAGGAGGAGAGGGAGTCGGACTCCCCGCCCTCCCGCTCGATCGCCCAGGTCGGTCGGATGACGGCCACGCCGCCGCTGAAGCCAACGACGCTCCGCAGCAGAAGCGCCCCCGCGCCGTCCGCCTGCTTCCAGATCGAGACGCGCATCGCGCGGATCTTCCCCCACGGGGCCTCGCCCTCGGGCTCCATGTCCGAGCGGTTCCAGCGGAGACGGCGCCAGGTCTCGCCCGGGCGCGGCGTGGAGCCCATCCACGTCCCCAGCCAGCCGGGGTCGGACTCGAAGTAGAGGGAGATCCCGCGCGCGAGTTCAGGCCGGTCCACCAGCAACTCGGCCTCGAAGCGCCCCAACCCGACCAGGCTCACCGGAAGCGCGATGTCCCAGGCGGCGCGCTCGTCGTTGGGACCCATGTCGTACGGCAAACGGATGAGCGTCGCCCCGGGGCGTTCCGGGTCGGGGATGACCTCCGGCTGAAGGGCGCCGTGGGTAAGCCGCCACTCAACGCCCGCGGAAGTCTCCGGCGAGACGAGTACGACCTGGTCGGCGGAGGCGACGACGGCAAGGCCAACGACGGCAAGGGCTAGGGCAACAGGCATGTGGCGTCTCCCGTTCAGTCCAGTCTGAGCGTTTGTGTGCAGTGCGCCGAAAACCGAGCCAGCACCTGCCGCTCCCCTGGCTCGGGCCAATGTCGAGCGGCTCGCCGGGCCGGCGCGCACGAGCCCGACCGCCGGGACGGTTGGAGCCGGCGACGCGCTCTCAAACGGGCGGGACCGGCTTGAGATGCACGTCTCGCTGGGGGAAGGGTATCTCGACGCCCTCTCGGGCGAACACGTCGACCACTTCCATCGAGAGTCGCGTCGTCGTTGAGAGCTTGATGTCCGGCTCGCCGACCCAGACGCGAAGGCTCAGGTCGATGGAACTCTCTCCGAAACCGAGGATGAAGACCTGCGGGGCCGGCTCGGTGAGCAGGCCGTCGTCCGCGCGCGCGATGTCGAGGAGCAGATCCCGAACGCGCTTCAGGTCCGTTCCGTACGCGACGCCCACGTTGACGTCGCAACGCACCGACGGGTCCCTTGAGCTGATGTTCGCGATGTTGGTGGAGATGAACGTCGAGTTGGGGACCACGATGTGACGGTTGTCGAACGTTCGAAGCGTTGTGCTGCGGAGGCTGATCTCGGCGACGTAGCCCGTCTCGAGGCCGATCTCGATCAAGTCGCCGACCTGGATGGGGCGCTCGGTGAGGAGGATGAGTCCCGCCACGAAGTTCCGCACGACATCCTGGAGGCCGAACCCCAGTCCGATGCCGGCCATGCCGGCGAAGGCGGTCAGGATGCTCCACTGGAGGCCCGCCGCCAGAAGCGCCCAGAGACCGCCGGCCGCAACCAGGACGTAGAACCAGAGCGTCGCGGCGGCGTACCGTCCTCCGCTCCCGAGGCGGCGTTCCAGCGCGGGAGAAGCCTCCATGAGACGGCGCGCGAGGCTTGCCGCAACATAGACGGCCCAGGCGAGGACAACGGCTTTGGCGACGTCGATCAGCGAGATGCTCGTGTCTTGGACCGTTAGCGCCGTTCGGGAGAGCAGCAGGTGCGCGTAGTCGAGGTGGGGCCGATGGATGCGCCAAGCCCAGGCCGCCGCGAAGACAAAGGCGGCGGCCGCTCCGATCCGCTGGCAGAACAGCAGCAGGTCCCAAGCGACGAGGCGCAGAGCGCGCGTGTCGTCGGACGCGGACTCGAAGCCGTCGTGCGGGCGCTTCAGGTGGTTCCGGCGCGCGGTGATCCAGCGACGCGTGTAGCCCGCAACGGGAAGGAGGGCGTAGTACGCCAGACCGGTGAGCAGGATGCCGCGGGCGACGAGCGACCCCAGAGCCGGGTAGCCGCTGAGCAGAAGGACGATGTACGCAAGGAGCGTGAGACACACGAGCGCGCCAGCGTGCACGATCAGCCGAGCGCTCAGGCTGTCGCCGGCGAACGAGTGTAGAAAGGTCGGCCGTCCGCGAAGCGCGTAAGGCGCGATCAGGCCGAGGCAAGCCAGCGCGTGCAGCGCGCGCACGAGCGACAGCGTTGTCTCCGTCTCGTACCTCGCCACATCGAGAGCCCACTCCACGGCGTAGAAGACGCTGAACACGAGCCCCAGCGTCACGACGAAGCGCGAGTGGCGCCGCACGTCCGCCTCGTCCTGAAGCAGCAGGCGATGCGCGCAACGAGGGCAGAGCGCCAGGCGCGCCGCGAGCAGGTAAGCCGTCAGGGCCATCACGCCCGACGCCAGAGCCGCCGCGACCCAGAGGTCGTAGACCGGCGCCAGGCAGGCGTAGGCGGCGGCAAGGAGCGCTCCCGACCACGTCAGAGCGACCGCCGTCCGCTCCGTCGCGTTCGAACGCCACCGACGCCTCTCGGCGACCTCCGGCTCTACGCCCAACTCCCGTCGCCGGAGCCGCGTTCGAACGAAACGGCGCACGATCCGAGGCGGCGCCGCCAGCGCCGCGATCCCGAGCAGCCGCAGCAGCAGCCCGCCCGCGCCCTCACGCGCGTAGAGCGCGGAGACTCCGGAGATCACGCGGCCCGGCGCCCCGAGCGCGTAGGCGGGCAGAGCCCCGAGTCCGGACGCGAAGTCGCTCCATGCGGTGCGGAGCGCCTCCGGCGCGAGGGGGCTCTCCCGCCGGTGCGTGATGCTCCGCTCCGCGGCGTAGGCCATGGCGCTCTCGAGTTCGACGCTCAGGTCGGAGGCCAACTCGATGTTTTCGGAAATGCGCGACATCGCCTGCATGACGCTGCGGTAGGTCTCGCGCGACGCGTCGGCGCAACCGTTGAGACTGCTGGCGGTGTCGGCCGCGAGTTGGAGAACCTGGCCGGAGTCCTCGTCCTCCGCCGACCGGCGCCCGACCAGGGTGTTCTGGAAGTCCTCGGCGACCGCCAGGAGTTCGGAGTAGCGCGCAATGGCTTCCTCCGCGGCGGCGAGATCGGTCTTCAGTTCGCTGAAGCGGCCCTCGAGTTCGATGCCTTCCTCGGCCAGGGCGTCGATGTCGAGGCGCGCGTTGCTGATAAGCCGTCGACCGGCGCGCACGGCGGCCGGCTCTTCGCGCATCCGCCGTCTGAGTTCGCGGTTCTTAGTCTCGGCGTCCGCCAACTCCGCGCGACACTCGGCGAGGTAGCGGCGGCAAGCCGCCAGTTCCACACGGGCCGTTTGCGACAGCCGCGTGAGGGCGTCGAGGTTGATCTTGCCGCGCGGCGGCGTGGGTTCGCCGGGCTCGACCACATCCGGCTCGGCGACCGACGCGCGCAGCGACTCGAGCGTTGCCGCCAGATCCTCGCGCCGGGCCGCCGACAGCTCTTTGCGGCGAGCCTCCAGGATCTGGCGCTGCACGGCGGGGTCGCTCTCCGCCCCTGCCGCCTCGCCCGTCGGCTCGGGCGCGCGGGGCTCCGGCTTCGCGGCGTCCGCCCTGGCCTCGGCCGGCTCGCCCATCGCTTCCGACTCGGCCGCCTCCTCGGTCTCCTCGGTCGGGCCGGACTCGGCTCCGGACGGCTCAGGCGGCGTCTCGACGACATCGGGCGTCGGGCCGACGCCCGACTCCACAGCGGGGCTGGAGCCGGCCTCATGCGGCTCCTCGCGCGAAGGGGCCGGCTCGGCGGGGCTCTCGCTCGGAGCGTCGGCCGGCTCTTCCTTCGGCGGGGGCGCGCTCGGGGCCTCGGCGGCGGCGCCGCCGGGTTCGGCCGGCGCGGCCGCTCCCGCGTCACCCTCCCCTGTGGCGCCCTCTTGGCACAGCGCGGGCAGCATTGCCGCGAGCACGCAGGCAACGCCGATCGCGGACGCGAGCGCCCGCGTGGATTGCCGCCACCGTCCGGTCATGCCGGGCCTCCTCCAGCGTGGGCCGCGTTGGGCGACCCGTGTCGCACTGTAGGCATTGCCCCTGGCGGGCTCGGAGTCCTCCCCGCGCAGGGGATGCGGCGACGAGGGAGCGAGTTCGCTAGAGGGTGCGCAGCGCGGCGCGCGCGGCCCACCGAACGCTGCGCCGCGTGAGGCGTCCGAGGTAACGCCCGGGCGTGAGGAACGCCTGCTGGGTGTTCGAGTAGAGGCTCGAGACAACCAGCCGGGCGGTGTCTTTGGTGGCCCATGAGCCCTCGTCGCGCAGGCCTCGCAACCACCAGAGCGAGAGAAGGCGGATGGCCCCCGAGATCAGGAACAGCACGCCGTGGTAGGTCAGCGG
>CAZCER010000473.1:0-2724 GCA_964497385.1 uncultured Armatimonadia bacterium
CCAGAGTTCCCCAGTTGATCCACGCGGTCCACGCGAGGTAGATGACCACGAGCGCCAGGCCTAGCAGGCGCCAGTCCAGCACGCGCGTGCGCACGTCCTCATCGTCACCGGTGCTCAGCGGCGATGCGTCAATGTCGGCAAAGGGCTCCCTGTCGCTCAAACGGACCACCCGCCTCGTCTGCACACAACTCACTCGCAACCGCGGCCGTCGGGTAGCCCGACAAACCACCGGCTGCGGCACGCCAGCCAGCTTGTGTGGAAAACTCACCGCAAACCTACTGCCGCCCAAAAAGGATTCCTTCCCCGGCGCGCATATCTGATGATCGGCGACTCGCTCCGCTCGCCTCCGTGAGTCCGAGCGCCGACCGCGGATGAAGCATCTGTTCGCTTGTTCTCGGTGGCTGCCAATGGCACTATAGGGTGGATTGTGGAGTGTAGTGGCGAGTTGAGGCGAGGAGGAGCCGGCCTGTGGCGCGTCTGGTCGGAACATTCCCGGGAGCGGTGGACCAGAAGGGGCGCGTCATCGTGCCCGCTCAGCTCCGCGGGGCGCTTGGGTCCACGATCATCCTGACCGCCGGGCAGGCGCCGTGCATCCTCGGGTTTCCCGAGCACCGCTGGGCGAAGCTCGAGGAGGCCATCGCCGAACTGCCCCATTTCGATGAAGAGGCCGCGTGGGTGCGGCGGGTCTTCGCCGGACAGGCCGAGGAGCGCACCCTCGACAGCCAGGGGCGCGTGCTGGTGGGCGAACGCCTGCGGGCTCACGCGGGCATCGCGCAGGAGATCGTCACCATCGGGCTCTTCGACAAGATCGAGATCTGGGATCCCGCGCGGTATGAGGCGGCCTGCACCGGCAAGGTGACGGACGAGTGGCTCCGGCGCGTCGGAGATGGGATCAAGCTATGAACGCCAACCGGATCCACGAGCCCGTCATGCTGTCCGAAGCCCTTGGGATCCTCGCGATTCGGTGCGGGGGAGTCTACGTCGACGCCACCTTTGGCTATGGGGGCCATTCCGCGGCCCTGTGTGAGGCCGTCGGGCCAACCGGGACCGTCATCGGGCTCGATCGCGACCCTTCGGCGGTGGAGCGCGGCCTCTCGCACGTGGTCCCTCTCTATCCGAACCTCCGCGTGCTCCACGCGAACTTCGCGGAGATGCGTGACGTCGTGCGCGCCGAAGGCTTCGAGCGGGTGGACGGAGCGCTCATGGATCTGGGCGTCTCCTCAGGGCAACTGGACCCGGAATCGGGACGGGGCTTCAGCTTCGGGAGCGATGGGCCGCTGGACATGCGGATGGACACCTGCGCCGGCCCAACGGCGGCCGACGTCCTTCGAGAGATCGAAGAGGGTGAACTCATGCGCGTCCTGTGGCGCTACGCGGATGAGAGACACGCGCGTCGCATCGCCCGAGCGATCGTGGCGGAGCGGGAGCGGGAGCCCATCCGGACAACCGGCCGGCTCGCGCGGATCGTGCGCGAGGCGATCCCCGCCGGCGGTCGGGGCGAGCGGATCGACCCCGCCACACGGACTTTCATGGCGCTGCGGATCCATGTGAACGACGAGTTCGCGAGTCTTGAGTCCGGACTGGCGGGGGCCTGTGAACTCCTGGCGGAGGGCGGAGTGCTCTGTGCGCTCTCCTATCACTCGGGAGAGGACCGCATTGTGAAGCGGTTCCTGGCCGCCGGGGCCCGAGGCTGCATCTGCCCGCCGGAACTCCCGGTGTGTCGGTGCGGGATTACGCCGTGGCTCGAGGTGCTGACGCGGAGGCCGCTCCGGCCGACCGACGAGGAGACGCAACGCAACCCACGGGCGCGCTCGTGCAAGCTGCGGGCCGCGCGGAAGTGCGGGGAGGCGCCGAGTGATGTCACGCGGAGGTAGTGCGACGGAGTCGGACGCGGTTGGCGGGCTGCGCCTGGTGTTCCAGACGCTGTCTCGGAGCATGGTCGCAACCGTGTTCCTCATGGGCGGCGTCACCGGCCTGCTGTTGCTGTATGTCGCGGCGCACGCGCGTCTGGCGGCGTCGGAGTACGAGTTCAAGAGGCTCCAATCGGCGCAGCGCGAGGAGACGGAGCGGCACCGCAAGCTCACCGTCGACCTGGACGCGGCGACCGCTCCGGACCGGATTCGCGCCGAGGCGGAGCGCATGGGCCTCGTCCAGTACGCCTCAACCGACATCCAGCGCGTGCGCGCGGTCGTGCCGGATGGAGTGGAGACGCCCGAGTCCGACGCCGCGCCTGAGGCGCCGAGCAAGCCCGAGACGGCCGTCGCCCTGAGGGAGCCGGCGCCTGAGGGTCCGTCGAGGGCGCCGGATCCGGACCCGGCGCCGCTGCGCGCGTTGGCGACCGGGCTCTAGGAGCGCGGGGCGCGGGTGTGTGAGGGGGCCGCGCGGCGTGGACCGCTCCGGCGGTCCTCAGTAGGAGGATTCGATGGCCGCAGACAGCCCGTCCCAAGAGACGCTCTTCTACGGACGCCTGCGCGGGATGCGCGTGGCGTTCCTCGCGATCTTCACCCTGGTGGCGGCGCGGCTCTTCATGGTGCAGGTCGTCGACCACGGCTACTGGAGCAAGGAGGCGGAGGACCTGGTCCGCCACGAGATCCCGCTTCCGTCGCAGCGCGGCGCGATTCTGGACTCACGCGGGCGTCAGCTCGCGGTCGACCGTCCGGCCTTCTCCGTCTATGTGCATCCGGACAAGCTCCACGACGTCCAGCAGACGTGCCACGAACTCGC
>CAZCER010000473.1:2734-4512 GCA_964497385.1 uncultured Armatimonadia bacterium
AAGGGCCGGACGCATCAAGGAACCGGACAGCTCCGAACTCGCCTCCGCCCTGGATCTTGATCCGGGCGACCTGCGGCATGAGATCGAGTCCTGCACCGAGCCGTTCATGTACGTGCGGCGCGGGGTGGACATCGGCGTCCAGGAGTCGCTGGCGGCGACGGCGGAGCGGGAACCCGAGGGCTTCGGGACGCTCGCCGAACGGAAGCGCGTCTACCCGAAGCAATCCCTCGCGGCCGACCTGCTGGGCTTCGTTGGCATGGAGCACGACGGGCTTGAGGGCATGGAGGCCACAATGGAGGACCGCCTCCGCGGGACCGACGGGGTGGCGACCGGGGAGGTCGACGTCTTCGGCTGGCCCATCACTCATCGGACCCAGGTGCTCCGGCCCGCCCAAGACGGTGAGACGCTGGTCCTCACGATCGACTCCGACATCCAGCAGGCCTGTGAGCGTGAACTCGCCGAGGGCGTCCGCGAACACGGAGCCGAGGGGGGATGCGTCCTCGTGATGCACGCTCCAACCGGTCGCGTGATGGCGGCGTGCGACTACCCCACGTTCAACCCGAACCGCTGGGAGGAGACCACCCAGGAGGTCTGGAGGCCCCGGTTCTCCTCGTGGACCTATGAGCCCGGGTCGACGATCAAGCCTTTCGTGGTCGCCGAGGCTTTGGCCACGGCCGCGGTGCGCGCGGACGAGACGTTCCTGTGCGCGGGGAAGACCCAAGTGGCCGAGTACACGATCGAATGCCGCGAAGGTCCCTCCGGCGGCCACGGGTACGTGACGCCCGCGACCATTCTGAAGCACTCGTGCAACATCGGAGCCCTGCAGATAGGGCAGCGCCTGGGAGGCCAGCGACTGGCGGATCTCTTCGCCCGTCTCGGGTTCACCGATGCGCCCACCGACGAGGTCTTCACGCAGTACCAGCTCTTGCCCAGCTACCTCGATCAGGCCTGGTGCGCCACCTCCGCCTACGGGCAAGGCATCAGCATCACCCCTCTGCATCTCGCGACCGCCTACTGCGCGCTCGCGAACGACGGAGTGCTGATGAAGCCCCAGTTCATCAAGGAGACCATCGGGCCGAACCAGACGCGGGTCGAACGGCGTCCCGAGCGCGTCGGGCGGGTGTTCCCCGAGGAGGCCGCGCGGCTGGTCTGTTCGTATCTGACGGACGTCGTGGAGGGAGAGGGCGGCACGGGAAGCCATGCGCGGCTGCCCGGCTCCATCATCGCCGGCAAGACGGGCACGGCGGAGATCCCCGGTCCGTCCGGTTACCGCGACAACGAGTTCATCGTCAGTTTCGCCGGCATGTTCCCGGGCGACGACCCGGAGTGGGTCGTCGTCGTGGTGATCGACCGGCCGGCGCCGGACAACGCGTTCGGCGGCACGGTCGCGGCCCCCATATTCCGAGACATCGCCGAGAGCCTCATCACAGCCCTTGGCGTGCCGGTCTCCGACGCGCCGGACCCCGAGAGCGAGAGGACAGAGCCATGAGAGGCAGCCCCGAGCGCAACCTCGCCCACATCCTGGACGAGGCGGCGACGCCCGTGTTGGCTCGGACCGGTCCGAGCGACGTCGTCATCCGCGGGATCACGCACGACAGCCGCGAGGTCGCGCCCGGACACCTCTTTGTCGCGGTTCCGGGCGAACGCTTCGACGGGCACGCCTTCATCGCCCGAGCCGTCGAGGCCGGCGCCGCGGCCGTTCTGGCCCAGCGCGTCGAGGCTCTGGAGCAGCTTCCGTCCGGCGTGGCCGGCGTGGCCGTCGCGGACACGCGGGCCGC
>CAZCER010000474.1:0-272 GCA_964497385.1 uncultured Armatimonadia bacterium
GGAAGTCCTCCTCGAGGGCGGGCGTGGTGGAACCGTCGACGTAGACGCGGATGTTCCCTCCGCCGTCCGGGTTCGCCGACCAGAGCCGAACGATCACGCCGGGGCCGGTCATCTCGGACATGACGTACTCGGTCCGCTCGCCGTTCTTCTCCTCACGGATGAACTGCCCGGCGTCGCCGTTCGCGAACCAGCCGTCGGCGTCCGGTGTGGTGCTGGCGCGGTCGTAGCTCGACTGCTGGTCGCACTCGAAGCCGACCGCGGGCGGCGTTGCG
>CAZCER010000474.1:282-4509 GCA_964497385.1 uncultured Armatimonadia bacterium
CATGTCGATCATCTCACCGAGTAGGCCCTCGAGGGTGACATCGGCGTCCTGCGCCGCGGCGACCGACGCGAGTCCGAGCGTAAGCCCGATCGCGACCGCCGTGCAGGTGAACCTGGATGCGCGTAACCAAGTGCTCATTGTTTGTGTTACCTCCCTAGTCGTTCCCCACTGGCTCCATCATCAGACCCGCGAGCCCGGTCCTGTTCTGCAAGCGGGGCGGTTCGCCTGCGTCGGGTGGGCGCGATTGTTGCGGGGGGCGGATTGGGTTCGTTTCGCAGTCTGGCGTCGACCCCGGACAAGGCCCCCTCCCCGGCCCTCCCCGCAAGCAGGGAGGGTGAACGGTTCTTCTTCCCCCCGTTTGCGGGGGGATCGAGGGGGGGCCGTTGCTCGGTCTCCCGTCAGATGCTCAGGCCGACCGGCCCGTCGCCACCCACCGCCACCTTCCCGAACGCCCCCTTGAGCGCCGCGAGCGTATTCGCGCTCAGATCGCACTCAGGCGAGACGCGGCAGGTCATGGTCGGGTAGCGCTTGCGGCGCAGCTTGTCGGTGTCGTTCACGATGTCCACGAGGAAGTGCGAGACCTCGTCATCCGTGGCGCGGGCGATCTCGACGCGGTCGAAGTCGAAGAGATGGGCGCCCTCGAAGCGGTCGCGCCTGGCTGCGACCAGCCAGTTCACCCAGAGGTCCCGACCGGTTTCGATGCGCTCTGTGTCAGAACGCGAGTCGAGCACACAGACGAGCCGGCCGGCCTGCTCCACCAGGTCCGCGACGGAGTGGCATGACCTGCAGCCGTAGGCATCGAGCCTCCCGCAGTGCGGCACCTCCATCTCGAACCGCCCGGGTCGGACCAGGCAGCGGGAGCACATCAAGCGGTCGGCCTTCGGAGCGTAGAGAGCCTCGAACCGCCCCCAGATGAGCTTCAGGAGATCGCGGATCGTGCGCCGCACCACGACGGGCATGTCGGCCACCCGCGCGAGCATCGCCGGAACAGATTCGTCCGGGTTCGAGGCCAGCCGGTACCAGGCTACCCACCGGACGACCCAACTCGTGTGGCCCAGGTCCGCGATGTGCTCATCCAGTGGGCGATCGCCGCGACACGCGTCCTCGAGCAGACGCAGCGGCTCTTCCCATGCGGGCTCCGAGGTGCTGCGGCGCCGGAGCGCCTCGCGCAGGGCGAGTTCCACGACGGCGGGATCGGAGCGCCGCCGCCACCAGAAGAGCACGCGTCGGAACGTGTAGGGTCTCCCGAAGAGGCCGGCGAGGGCGCTCGCCCAGTTGCGCCCGCTCCATCCGGCGGCCTGCGAGACGATTGCGCCGAGTGGGACGACACTGAGCGAAGCCAGGAGGGCCGCTGCGGCGGTCTGCGGGTCCGGGGCCGCGAGAGGCACGCAGAGGCTTGCCAGGAGAGCGACCGGCGCCGCGAAGGCCGCCCCCAGGCGCCAGTCGAGCCGGGTGTCCCACACCAGGTCCCACACGCGCTGCGCGTTGTCCTTGTCGGTGCAGGCGCGCCACTCCCGCCAGAGGATGTCGCGCCAGTGACGGCGGGCGTAGCGCTCGGCCCGCTCGGTGGCTCTCCTGCGCTTTGGCTGGGGCTCGGTGCTCATGCCATCCTCGGACGGTCGGGCGAGGCTGCGGTGTCGAGGGGGCAGCGGTACCGAAGTGTGGTGTACTGAGCCGGATGGACGCCTTCCCGCTCCTTCCCTCGATACGGCGCACACCCCGCGCCTACTCGGGATGAGCGGGCCCCTTCCATTCGGCCGCTCTAGCACCTGCAACACGCTGCGCGCGGGGAGAGGGTAACCGGCTACGCTTCGCGCGGGGAGGGAGAGGCTCTTGCCCCCGCTTGCGGGGGGACTGAGGGGGGGCAGTTCCCCTGCGAGCCCGTCGCGACTCCCGGCTCTACCTCACCACCGGCAGTACGACGTGCGTCGGGTGCTCGGGCCCGAAGTAGATCGTGTTCTCGGCGATCGTCGTGTCGTCGCTCGAACGGAAGGCCGCGCCCGTGTTCGGGTTCGGGTCGAAGCGCGGGGCGTTCGAACTCGAGATCGCGACTCGCACGCGGTGGCCGGCGTTGAACACGAGGCTCGTGGACCAGAGGTCGATGTCGAACGCGTAGACCTCACCTGGGGTGAGCATCTCCTCGGTCTCGAGGGAGTTCCGGTGGCGGGCCCGGACAATACCGTCGAGTACGAGCATCGAGCGCCCGTCGGGGTACACGTCGGTGAGCTTCACGGTGAAGTCCGTGTCCACGCACGAACTCGAGGCGTGGATCGTCGCGCGCACGCGGCCGGTGATCTCGAGCGGGTCGTCGAGCGGCTCCGAGGTAAACACGAGCACATCGTCGCGCGCCTCGATCTCGCGCTGGTCCATCGGGCCGGCGGGGATCGTCAGGTTCAGGCCGCCCACCGTCGGCGCGGGGTTCGCCGGGTCGTAGGTGTAGGTGAGGGAGCCGGGCTCCATGGGGGGCTCCAGCGAGAGCGTGCCATCGGGCGCGAGGTAGACGGGCGTCTCCTCGCAGGGGATCGGCCACGTCTCCGCGGTGCGCCACTCGTTACCGGGAGCCGCCGGGTCGTCCACATCGCCCATGACGTAGTAGTCCACGGCGGGGCGTGTCTCGACGTCGGACTCGAGGCCCACAAGCCAGTGCAGCATCCACCTCATGCCGAGGATATCGTCGCCCGTGGGGGGCTGGATCGAGTTCTCGGGGTAGGCGAGTTCGCCTTGCCGCGGGCTGCTCGGCCCGCCGTGCGTCCAGGGGCCCATGAGGAGCCTCTGGTTCCCGCGGGTGCCCTCGCCGCCGAGGGTCTCGTAGTTCGTGAACGCGTCCAGCGTACACTGGCTGAAGATGTCGTACCAGCCGCCGACGTGGTAGCAGGGGACGTTCACGCGGGCGTACTCGGTCTCGGTGAGCACGCCCTGCCTCCACCAGTCGTCGAGAGTCGAGTGCTTCTCCCACATCTCCCTGTTATGCGGGGGCAGGTTGTTGTCTCTGGCCCAGTTGTCCAGGAGTTCGGCGCGGTAGGAACCGCCCTGCTTCAGGCCGGTGAACAGGTCCGGGGTCCCGACGACGGCGTACTGGCACACGAGGCCCGGAGGCTGCGTGGGGGCGGTCATGTACTGGGTGATCGCGAGGGCGGACATGCCCCAGGTTCCGATCTTCCCGTTGCACCAGGGCTGGGCGTTCACCCAGGCGATGGTGTCGTAGCCGTCCTGGCGCTCGCCCCAACCGTCGTCGAGGAAGATGGTGCACTCGCCCTCGGAGTCGAAGCGTCCGCGGAAGTCCTGGCTCACCATGACGCAGCCCGCGCCGGTGGCGCCCTCGCCCGGAATGCCCTTGCGGTTGTAGGGCGTCCGCACGAGCAGCACGGGCCAGGGTCCCTCGCCGAGCGGGAGGCTCACGCTGGTGGCGAGCCGCGTGCCGTCCCGCATCGGGAGCATGATGGTCGTCGTCTCGCCCGGCTTGGGGACGGGCAGATCCGGATTCTGCGGCGCTTGCGCTACGAGCACGCGCTCCGCTCCTCTCTCCACGGCGGAAGATCGGCCGCAACAGGTGAACGCGGCGCTGAGAGCCGCGACGGCGCCGAGCGTGGTCAGGATACGCGTCATCGTCCGCACCTCCTAAGTCCCCCTCGTCTTGGCCGTGGAGGAGCCGGGGACCTCCGCGCGAAGTGCGAGCGCGTCAGAGAGAACGGTCGATAGGGACTGAGACAAGCGAGTGCCCGGACTGAAGATCCTCTTCCTCGGCACAGGCAATGGCTGCCGCAGTCAGATGGCCGAGGGCTGGACGAGGCGCCTACACCCGGGTCGCCTGGAGGCGTTCTCCGCGGGCGTGCTGCCGGACGCGATGCACCCTCTCACGATCCAGGTCATGGCCGAGGCGGGTGTGGACATTGCCGCGCAGCGCTCGAAGCCCGCGAGCGAGTTCGCCGGGGCGGACCTCGATCTGGTCATCACGCTCTGCGATCGCGCGCGGCGGACGTGCCCTCGGTTCCCGGGCGGCGTGCGCATGATGCACGTGCCGTTCGACGACCCGGCGCCTCACCCCGGGGATCGTCGCGCCCCGGAGCGGATCCTCGCGGACTACCGCCGGGTGCGCGATGAGATCGGGCAGTTCGTGAGGAGCCTCCCGAGGTTGGTGTGACCGATCGAGTGTGCCCCTCTCCCTCGCCCTCCATTGGCGCTAACATATGGTGATGGGTCAAAAAGGAATGTCTTCGGGGGTCTGTG
>CAZCER010000475.1:0-4506 GCA_964497385.1 uncultured Armatimonadia bacterium
CCCCCCGCCCCCCCGCCCGGGGGGGCGGCCGGCGCCGGCGGCGCGGGGGCCTCGCCGGCCGTGGGCGGCGGTCCGTAGACGGGCGGCGCCGCGCCGCCTGGAGGCGGCGGGCCGTACCCGGTCACCGGCGGAGCGGCGTACGCGGCTTGCTGCGGCGCGCCGCCCGCGACGTAATCCCGATAGGCGATCGCGAGGAAGAGCGTCTGGAAGGAGAGGAACGCGGCCGTGCCGACCACCGGGATGCAACTCGCGACCCAGTAGGCGGCCCCCAACAGGAGCGCGACCAGGAGCCAGTTCCAGAAGTCCCGATGGATGATGTCTTTGCTGCGCATGAGCGCGGCCCAGCCGCCCGTGCCCTCCTCAACCAGGATGACCCAGGCGAACAGGAAGATGACCGAGAGGTAGATCGCGGGGATGACGCACGCGAGGAAGCCAACGAAGAAGAGCACGACCATCAGGATGAAGACTCCCCAGGAGGAGCCGAAGTACTGGAAGCCCTGCCAGAGGTGGTCGATGCGGGGCCGCTCGCCGCGAAGGCGCGCCGCCGCGGCGATGTAGACTCCGACCGACATGGGGGGCAACAGAATGCACATCGAGAAGCTGCCGATGAGCGAGGCCAGCAGGCCGATGAGCAGCCAAGTGCCGATGTCCTCCATGAGGATCTGCCACGCTTCGGAGAACCAATCGCCTATCTTGACCATGGGCTGTCTCCTTGCTCCGTCTTCCCGCGGCCGAGTCATGAACCGGTCCATGGACCCGATTCGTGAGTTCGGCGCTCCGCCGGCAACCCCTTCAGGGGGCGTCCCGCGCGGGCCTCTGCGCAACCACAACGAGCACATCGGACGCCTGAGCGTCATATTCCTGGCCCTGCCATCCGCCCCGGTACTCGACCCCGCTCACCCCCAGCCGCTCGAACGCGCTCACATAGTCCTCGAGGCCCACGGGGACATGGTGCGTCGTGAGGAAGCGGACCTCATAGTCCCCTCCGTTTCCGGAGACGCGCATCATCACGAAGCGCAGTCGCTCTCCGTCGCGCTCGAAGAACCGGAGGAAGAACCGCCCTTCCGGCCCGTCCGGTCCGAGGAACCGCCTGCGGTCGAAGTCGGCGAGGATGTGCGCGTAGTTGAGTTGGTGACAGATGAGCGCGCCGCCCGGCGCGACGCGGCCCCAGAGCCCTTCAAGCGCGTTGTCGAACGCTTCGATGCTCGCCACGTGCGGGATGGTGTTCCCGAGGCACAGCACGAGGTCATAGGCGCCCAAGGCGTGGAGGTCCTCAAGGCCCGCGACCACCGTGTCCACGCCCTCGGGAAGCCAAAGGCGCGCCGCCTCGAGAGTGGCCCTGGACGGGTCGGCGATGGTGACCGCGAGCCCGAAGGCGTGGAGGAACTCCGCGTGGCGGCCTGTGCCTCCGCCCACGTCGAGAGCCGTGCGGGCGCCGGTCTTCGCGACAAGGCCGCGCAGGAGGTCGCCCTCCCGAGCAAGGCGCGCGGGCCAGTTGATGATGCGGTCATAGTCGGCGGCGAGGCTGTCGTAGAAGGACGGCGCGTCCATGGCGTCACTCCCCTGCGCGCGTGTAAGGAGACGCGAGCAGCTCACGTAGGGTAGTCGCGCGGGGCTCGATGTCCGGGTGCGCGTTCTCGCGATCCAGTAGCGTCCAGGGCATCCCGAGGCGCTCCGGCCCCGCGGCGTCCCACCTGGGATCGTCGCCCACAAAGAGCGCCTTCCGCGGCTCGACGCCAAGCGCTTCGAGCGCCCGCAAGAAGACGGGGGCGTTCGGCTTGCGCCAGCCGACGTCGCTGCAGAACACGGCGGCGTCCAAGCAGCGGTCAAGGCCGTGGATCGCAAGGCGCTCTCTCCAGAGATCGCCCGGACTGCCCCAGGGGGTGTTCGAGACCAGACCCAGCCGAAAGCCGCGCTCTTTCAGCGCTCCCAGCGTCGGCAGCGCGTCGGGGTAGAGGAGTTCACGCCGGAACATGGGCTCCAGAAAGGCTCGGCAGAGAGCGCGCATCGCTTCCGGAGCGACGTCCGCATCGAGGCCGAAGATGCGGGCGAGGCGCTCCTCCAGCGGCCGGACGCGGCGCTCCGGATCCTCGTGGTTCTGCTCAGCCGTCCGCGCCGTCAGCGACTCGAGAGCGAGCGACACGCCGAACTCCGCCTCGGCGAACGCGGCGGCGGACCGCATGGAGGCCTGCAGGACGCCGGGAAACTCCTCGCGCGTGAAGCAATGCACGAGGGTGTTCCCGTAGTCGAAGAGGACGGCGCTCACCGGCCGCGCGGGGTTCGTCGGCGCTGAGTTCAACAAGAGGCGGTCCTTTCGCCGTGCGGCGTCTCTGGCGGCTGCGTACTCATGTTACCCTGACCCGAGGGCCGCCTCCTCCGAGGCCGGGTTGCGTCGGAAGGGAAGAGAGCGGCCCTCCGCGAAGGACGATGCACGCTCGTCGGGGTGGGCCATGCCGCGGGCGCGAGGTGGAGCCGATGGCGCGCGTACTGATCTCAGACGACTCTCTGCTTGCCCGCATGACGCTGCGAGACATCGTTCAGGCCTCGGGCCACGAGACGCTGCTTGCCGCTTCGGGCCAGGAGTGCCTTGAACTCGCGGCGTCCGAGGCGCCCGACTGCATTCTTCTGGATCTCCTTGTCCCGGATCTGGCGGGCCAGGAAACCCTCTCGATTCTGCGCGGCCTCGGCGTCGAGGCGCCGGTCATCGTTGTGACCTCGGACGTGCAGGAGAGCACGCGCGAGTACTGTCTTGCGGCCGGAGCGAGCGAGGTGCTGCACAAGCCGGTCCGGCAGGAGCAACTCGCCAGAGCCATCGGCGCATCGCTCGCCTCCGCGGCCAAAGCGAGCACCGCATGCTGACGGGGTCCGAACTCGGCGTGCTCGCGGACGCGCTCAACCGCGCGGGCGCGCGGGCGGCGACATCCCTGCGTGAACTCCTGGGCGAGCCGGCCCACGCCGCTCCGCCCGAGATCTGGTGGGTCGAGGCCGGCGAGGGGCTTCCCGAGTCCGAGTACTCCCGGACGACTCTCGAGCCGGTCAGCACGGTCCTGATGCGTTTCGAGGGCGCGTTCGACGGCTCCGCGTGCCTCGCTGTCGCTCGGAACATGATCGCCGAACTCGCGAGGGCGGTGCTCGGGGGGCGCGAGGCCCCGGCGGACGCGGCTCTCCTCGAAGTGGGCAACATACTGGTGAACGGCTTCATGGGCGACGTCTCGAACGCCGTAGGCGGCGAACTCACCTACACGTGGCCTCACTGCTCGACCGCGCCGGTGCGCGCCGCCCTCGTCCGAGACGTGGCGGGGGTCGTGAGCCACACTTGTCTCGCGGCGCCGACGCTCGGGGTCGAGGCGTCTCTCTACGTCGCCCTGGGCGCGGACCGGCTGCGCGAGCTGATTCGCGCTACGTGATCGGCCTGAACGGAGACCTCGATGGGCGTCCCGGCCGATAGGGCTCGCTACACCGACATCTACCTCCAAGAGGTCGCCGAGCTGACTCAGGCTCTGGAGCAGACTCTCCTGGGACTGGAGGCGGCCGACGACGCCCCGGACCGGCTCCGCTCCGCCATGCGCGCCGCGCACACGCTGAAGGGAAGCGCCAACACCATGGGGCTTCCCCGCACCGTGGAGGTGGCTCATGCGATGGAGAGCCTGATCCAGGCCGTTCGCGAGGGCCGCGCCGAGGCGACGTCGCATGTGATCGACATGCTTCTTCACGCCGTGGACGCGACGCGCGATCTAGCCCGCGGCTTCGCCGGCGGCGCGGAGACCGAGCTTGACGCAACGGAGCTGATCGCAGCGCTTCGGGCGGCCGCGGGCGAGCCGGAGCCGGAGCGCGGCCCGGCAGACGCGGCGGAAGGCGCGCCCGGGGCGGGGACGGAGGCGGAACACGCACCGCTCGCCGCGCCCGCCTGCGTCCGTCACGTGACCTTCAGCGTCGCCGGCGCGCAGTACGCGCTTCCGGCCGCCGACGTTCTGGAGATCACCCCGCCCAAAACGATTGTCGCGTGTCCGGGTGTTGCGGAGTGCGTCCTGGGCCTCACCAACCTCCGCGGTCGCGTCACGCCGGTCCTCGATGTCGCGTTGAGACTGGGGACGGACGCGCTTGATGAGGGGCGCGGGGTTCTCATAGTGGTTCCCTACGGCGAGGAGCGGGTCGCTCTGAAGGTGTGCGCGATCGGAGGCCTCATCGACGTTGCGCCCGACGAGATGGATCGCGCCGCGGCGGCGGCCGCCACGGAGAGCGACGCGGTGGCGGGCGTCGCCCGCACCCGGGGCGGGCTCGTCGTCGTGCTGGATCGCGAGCGTCTTCTGGATCTGAGGAACCTGTAGGTCCGGCTCCTCGCGCAGGTCTTCCGCTCTGAAGCCGGGAACATCCCGTCGAGGTTGGAGGTGCGGGACGCATGCTGACACGACGGGAGTTCGTGGCCTTGGCGCCGCTGGGAGCCGCGTGGGTCGGCGCCGCCGCCCACGCTCAGCCTGGCGACCCCGCGGAAAGAGGGTCTACCGT
>CAZCER010000476.1:0-4506 GCA_964497385.1 uncultured Armatimonadia bacterium
GGAAGAACTCGCCTCGGCCCTGGCCTTGTAGGGCATCTGCGCGTCGTCGAACGTGTGCTGCAGTGCGGCTCCCGCAGCGCCAAGTGCGGCCTCGCAGACACCGTGCAGGTCAGACGCGATGTCGTATACCTCGGACCACTGCGCGTCCCGCGCCTCCTTGCGCCCGCGCAGCCGTGTCCCGATGGCAGCTACAAGGTGGGCGAGCGGCGCTTCGGTGCCTATGACGTTCTCGGAGAGACTGATGGCGCGGACGAACGCCGTCCGCTGGATCGAGGCGAACAGAGCCACTAGCGGGGCGAGGTTGCCACAATCGGCGTTCTCCAGTGCATCCAGGTACTCGCCACGGTGGTCGCGATCCACTACCAGCGGAAGCCATCGGGCCCGCATGAAGACGAGCGAGGCCAGCACTCTGGCCACACGCCCGTTGCCGTCCTGGAAAGGGTGGATCTGCGCAAACCGGTGGTGAAGCCACGCGGACTCCACTTCGGGGGGAACGCCGCCGGAGGCATGCTCGTCGTGCAGCGCAACCAGTCGGTCCATCTCCGCCTGTACGTGCTCAGGTGGGCAGTACTCGTGGACCGCACCGTTCTGCCGCAGAGGGTTGTTCGGCTGGCGCTTGTACTCCCCGTGGAGCAGTTCCACGGCCACCGTCCGCCCGAACTGATCCACGGCAGTACTGGTTGCCTGATGACGCGTTAGCACAGCATGCACTTCGCGGATGTAGTGCGGAGTGAGGGGGCGTGTCCCCCCGACGAAGTCCATCACGCCCTCGATCACTTCACCGTGGTCGTTCAGGATCGCGACGATCTCCTCCGCGGGCTTGTCGGTTGAGCCGTGCGAAATGAGGCTCGCCTCGATGCCCCGCTCGATGAGCATGCGCGTCGTGCCTCTGTCGATTGAGTAGAGACCCTCCAGGATGCCCGTCTCGATAGCCCACTCGCGCCGCAGGCGCTCGTGGAACCGCTTCAGCGCCTCCATACCCTGAAGCTTGGCGAGTTGCTCCACCCAGATAGGGGCCAGTGCGGATAGCTCCTCCGAGCGGAGGGTCTCCCAGTCCTGCGGGAGATCCTCTATCGGCTCCCAGCTATGCCCATCCATGTGCGCGGCTCACCCACCTTCACGCCTAGTCCCGTCTACTCGAACTTCACCAGGAAGTAGCTCCGCTTGCCGCTGCGGACGACGAGCGTGGCGCGTCCGTCGAGCGCCGCCTCGCCGTAGACGGCGTCATTGCCGCCGATGCGCTCGTTGTTCACGTACGCCCCGCCGCCGTCGACGAGCTTCCGCGCCGCGCTGCGGGACGCGCACGCGCCGCTCTCGACCAGAAGATCGACGACCGGGATCCCTTCGGCGATCCGCGCTTTGGGCATGCTGACCGAGGGCACATCCGCGAAGATCTCCGCGAGTTCCGCGTCGCTCAGGCTCGAGAGAGACCCGCCGAAGAACGCCTTCGTCGCCGCCTCGGCCTTGGCAACCCCGGACTCGCCGTGGACGAGGCGCGTGACCTCGGCCGCGAGGGCGCGGTGCGCGTCGCGCTTCTCCGGGCGCTCCGCGTGCGCGGCCGCGAGCGCGTCAATCTCCTCTTGCGAGAGAAGCGTGAACATCCTGAGGAACCGCGCCACATCGTCGTCTTCGGTCCGCACCCAGTACTGGTACATAGCGTAGGGCGAGGTGAGGTCCGGATCGAGCCAGACCGCGTTCCCCTCGGACTTCCCAAACTTCTTCCCCGCCGAGGTGGTCAGCAGAGGCACGGTCAGTCCGTAGGCCTCCACGCCGCGCTTCCGGCGAATCAGTTCGATGCCGGCGGTGATGTTGCCCCACTGGTCGCTCCCACCCGTCTGCAGACGGCAGCCGTACTTCTCGTGGAGGTGCAGGAAGTCGTAGGCCTGCACGATCATGTAGCTGAACTCGGTGTAGCTGATCCCCTGCTCGCGGTTCTCGAGCCGGTCGCGAACGGAGTCCTTCGCGATCATCGCGTTCACGGAGAAGTGCTTCCCGATGTCGCGGAGCACGTCCACGAACGAGAGGCCGCTGATCCAGTCGATGTTGTTCTCGAACCGCACCGCGTTCGGGCCGGTGGTGTCCAGAATGCGCTCAAACTGCGCGCGCTGGGCGGCGATGTTGCCGTCGATGACGTCTTGGTCCATCAGGGTGCGTTCCTCGTCCCTGCCGGACGGGTCTCCGATGAGCCCCGTTCCGCCCCCGAGCACGACGATCGGGGTCGCACCGCGCCTCTGGGCGTGCAGAAGGACCAGCATCGGGACGAGGTTTCCGAGATGGAGGCTCACCGCGGTGGGGTCGAAGCCGTTGTAGAGGCGGACCTCCCCTTCGGCGAGATACTCGCGCAGGCCCTGTTCGTCGGTGCACTGGTGCTTGAGTCCGCGCCAGCTCAGTTCGGTAAGCAGATCCGCCACTGTCCTCAACTCCTTTGCGGTGGGCTGAAAGCTGAACTCTACCACCTGCCGGAGTGCGCGTGAAGGGCGAGGTCGCCGTGCAGGTGGCCGGCTCCCGCGCGCGAAACGTGCTGGCTCGGGCTCGGGGGCGGACGGCGCGTTGGAGGCGATCACCCCATGGCGGCGGAGCGCGAGTGGCCGACGAGTCTGTTGAGGCGCGAGGACAAGTGGCATCTCGGAAACGGGCGCGGCGCGATGTGGGCGCCTCCGTTCCCGGATTCCCTCGATGCGCCGGGCTTCTGGGATGAGGCCTACATCGCCGACGTGCGTCTGGAGCATCTCTTCACCGTCTTCCTCGTACCCGACGGCGCCCGCGAGCCCCTGGCGCTCGGCGTCGTGTGGCGGGAGTGGTTCCCCGACCGGCTGGTGACGGAATACATCTCCTCCGATGGCCGGTTCTCGCTGACCGAGACGCGCGTGATCGTGGGCGCCGGGTCGCGTGTCTCCGAACTCGAGATACGAAATGTCTCCGGAGCCGACGTGGCTCTCGACCTGCTGCTCTGGTCGATGCAGGCGACCGATCCTTCATGCCGTACGGACGCGGATCGCCTCGGACAGTGGGTAGAGGGCGTGCGGCGCACCGAGGACGGCTTCGCGCTCGATATAGGCGTCCGTCAGCGCTACCAGACGCACCCGACGGGCGTCGTCTCCGTCGCGTTTGGGGCGGATCGCGAGCCCGCGTCGTCGCTCGCAGCCCTCTGCCAGGCCACGGCGGGGCGACCCGAGTGGCGCCTCACGCCCTTCTCGGAGAAGCTTCGCGCAGGCGAGGACGGGATGCGCAAGCTCACCGATGAGATGCTCGTGGATGTCGGCCCGGGGCCCCGAGCCGGCGCAATGCACCTCGGGCTCCACTACCGTCTCGAGCTTCCCGCCGAGGGCACAGAGACCATCCGGCTCGCGGCGACGCTCGACGCCACCGAGGGCCATGCGCGGGTGAGCCTCCCGAAAGAGCGGAGCGCCGCGGACGTCGCCGGCAGGGAGTGGCGCGGCTATCTCGAGGGCGTGCCTCACTTCGCCTGCAGCGACCCGTACCTGACCAACTACTACTGGTACCGCTGGTACGGGATGCGCCTTCTCACCGTCGACACCGCGACCCCGCCGCTCACCGAGCCGTGCGTCTTCGAGGGCATCGGCTACTTCCGCCGGCACATCTCCTACTCCGCCCAGGTGCACGCATTCGAAGCGCGCTGGATGCGGGATCCGCGGCTCGCGCGCGGCTCGATCCTGAACTTCACGCGAACGGCCCAGCCGGACGGCAGCTTCCCCGCCTACGTCTGCCGCTTCTGGGTCGGGCCGCAGGAGTTCTACCACGCGGACTGGGGTCGCTCTGTTCTCTCCGTGCATGAACTCCACCCGGATCTCGACTTCCTCGCGGAGGTCTACGAACCCCTGGCCGGCTACGCGCGCTACTTCGACGCGCTGCGCGATCCCGAGTCCACCGGGCTCTACGATGTCATCAACCAGGACGAGACCGGCCAGGAGTACGCGCCTCGCTACCTTTTCGCGCACCCCGAGGCGGACCTGAGCGCGCCCATCCGCCTCAAGGGTGTGGACGCGGCGGTGTACCTCTACCGCCTGAAGCACGCCCTTGGCTACATGGCCGATCAGCTTGGCCGCCGCGAGGGTGACGCGTGGCGCGCCGAGGCCACGAAGACGGGCGAGGCGATCGACCGTCATATGTGGTCAGAGACCGACCGCCTCTATGTGGACGTGAGTTCGCCCGACCTCCGGCAGTCGCCGCACAAGGCCGCCGTGGGCTTCTACCCGTTCCTCACGGATCTCCCCGGGGCGGAACGCCTCGTCGCGCTGCGGGAGACACTTCGCGACCCGAAGCTCTTCGCCACACCGTGGCCCGTGCCGTCGGCGAGCCTTGACGATCCTTTCTTCTCCGCCGAGGCCGAGTGGAAGGGCCGCCGCATGAGCTGCCCCTGGAACGGGCGCGTCTGGCCCATGACGAACAGCCACGTCATTGAGGCGCTCGCCAAAGCCGCCGAGACGGACCCGGCCTTCGGCGTCGAAGCCGCGCGCATGGTCCGACGCTTCGTCGAGATGATGT
>CAZCER010000477.1:0-4505 GCA_964497385.1 uncultured Armatimonadia bacterium
CGCCCCAGTCATCCCGCGCGAGGCACGGCACGCACAGCGCCATCCCGAGAACCGCGAGCCAGCACACTCTCCGCACTCGCTCCCACTCCCCCGTTGTCACGCGTGTCCGGCGTTCGGCTCACGAAACGGCTGTCGGCCCGCGTGCCGCAGGCCGGTGTCCCCCCCAAGGACGAGTCGCTGGCGGGCGGGGTTGCGTCGGAGATCGCGCTGGCGGGCAGAGGTGGCCCCGGCAGATCCCGCGAAGGGCGGATTCGGCGGCCCGCGACCATAGACGGCGCCGGGCCCGATGGTACATTGGTGGCAGACGAACGCAGTTCCGCCCGGGTGCGCGGCGCCGAACGCGCACCGCGGCAAGTGAGAGGGGTGATGCACATGGCCAGCAACGGGAGCGACCGGGCGCCAGCCCCGATGACTCTGGAGCGCTTCCGCGTGCAGGGCTTCCGTAGCTACGCGGACGCCACGCTCGAGCTGGAGCAGGGCGTCACCATCCTCTACGGGCTGAACGATGTGGGCAAGTCGTCGCTCCTTGAGGCTATCCACCGCTATGGAAGCACCAACGCTCGGAGCTTCCGCGCCCGGCTGTCTGACACGGACGATCCAGACGAGGAGCCGCAGTGGCGGGTGGACGCCGAATGGCGGGACCCGGCCTCGGGCGAGCCGTACAGCCACAAGGTTACCTACGACCCGGCCGAGCCCAGGGAACGCATAGAGTGGGCAGGCGACGCCTGCGACTGGGATCCCAGCAGACGGCTCATCACGCACCGAGGTCAGGAGTACGCGACGCCGGGTGTCGGCCGGTTCGCGTCACTCGGGTCGGTGACAGCCACGCAGTGGCGCAGAGCTGCGAGCCTCCCTGAGGCGCTGATGGGCATCATCGGCACTGTGCGTAGGTTCTCCGTGGCCGGTCCGTATCTGCTGCAGCCTGGTGCTCTTGCCGCGAGCCCCTCTCTCACCGATGACACCGTCAGCGGGAGCGGGTACGGGTGGGCGGCGACGCTGCAGGACTTGGTGAACCGTCGCGACGGCGCTCTTGAGCGCCTGGAGTCGCGGGTACGGCCCCTGTTCCCCTTCTTCGGCAAGGTACGTGTCGTCGAGGACCGTTGGGAAGTCACTCGAACGGTGACCGGCGCGGACGGCGACGATGCCGCCGACCGCGCCGCTTCGCAGTCGCATTACCTGGAGAGCCTCGCGCGACGGGAGTCGTGTCGCCGGGTGGAGTTCCTTGTCACCGCGACCCGCCCAGGAGACCTACTGCCAACAGACCGATGGGTCCCGGCCTCGGCCACGAGTTCGGGGCTCCTGCTGACGCTCGCCTACCTCACCATCGCCTACACTGCCGACGAGGGCTCTCTCGTCCTCCTGGAAGAACCCGAGAACGGCCTGAACGAGGCCGTTGTCCTGCGGATGATGCGCGCGTTCCTGGATGTCGTAGAGGAGCGCAGGCTCCAGGTCGTGATGACGACGCACAACCCCTATTGGCTCGACCTCGTGCCGCCTACGGCGGTACGCGTGGTGACGCGCGACGAGGAGGGGTCGCACGTCCGGCGCGACCCCGAGAACATGGAGCGCATCCGAGAAGAGGGCTACCATCTCTCCGAGGTCGTCGGTCTGGGCGGCCCGGAAGAACTCCTGAGGAGGCGGGGGGGCGCGTAGTGGCACGGTGGCTGCTGGTGGGTGAGGGTCCGACCGAGGTCGGTGACGAGCATCGCGGTCGCTTCCTCCGGACGCTTCTTGAGCAACTCGCCGAGGACGCGCGCGCCGTGCCGCCCGACATGGAGTACCGTACGGGCTGCACGCTCGCGCGCCAGCTTCGCCTCGATCCGCCACAGCCAAAGGGCATGGCGCGCGTCGCTGTCCGAGCCCTCCGTGCAGCCGGAGCGCTGCGGTGCGACGCCGTCATCGTCCTTGTCGACAATGACCACAGGCTCGGCAGACGCGAGGAGCTGCGCCATGGGTCCGCAGGCTCGGACGGCTCTGTCAGGCACTCTTGCGGCGTTGCGAAGGAGACCGTCGAGGCTTGGCTTCTCGCGGACGGTGAAGCCGTGCCCGCGCCCAGTGGATTACCAGGCAAGCCCGAGGACCTGTGGGGGAAGCCGCACGACCCGACGAGCCACCACCCCAAGCAGGTGTACATGAGACTCAGTCGTGACGCTCGTCTGGCCCTGGACGATGTACTGAGCGCGTGGGACGCCGACAGGGCGTGCGAGCGCGCCCCCTGGCTCCGCGACTTCCGTGACGAGCTGCTCGCACTCATCCGCGAGTGCTGTCCACCGAGTCAGGCTCCTCGGGGCACGTAGCCGCCCCGAACGGGCCCGCCGCAGCCGCACCCGCGAAGACCCCCGCCACCGTGCAGACGGCCCTCGTCATCGGCTCCTCCGCTCGGTGATCCACCAGGGCGAGGCTCGGCACGCCTCCCGACGTTTCCACCCCCCTGCCGTCGCTCCTGCCTGCCCTCGGCGCCACTTAGGGCGCCAACCGCGCTCTCGAGCGTCTATACTCAAGGGGAATGGGCCGTGTGGCGTCCCGGCTAGTACTACACTCCGACACGGAGTCGCATTCGGAGACAGGTATGATCCCGACAACACGACGGACCGTTCTGGCCGCTCTCACGCTGGCTCTGATGGCCACGGCGGTGCACGCGGCCAACGAGGTGGCCCTGTTTGTCGGCCGGAACGACGTGAACCTCCGCGACGCGCCCGGCACCGAGAACACCACCGTCATCGGCTACCTTCAGCTTGGCGACGAGGTCCGTGTCCGCAGCCAGGAGGGCCAGTGGCGTGAGGTCTGGTGCCCCCGCATCCGGAAGACCGGATGGGTGGCCCACTGGCTGCTCTCGGAGGCCCCGCCTCAGGGCGTACGGCGCGAGATCGCCGCCGCCAACGCCGACGAACTCTGCCTCCGCACAGGGCCCGGCCAGTCCTATGACGTCCGGAAGACCCTCGACAAGGGCACCGTGCTCGACGTCATCGCCTACCACGACCAGTGGCGCAAAGTCCGCGTGCCCGGGACAGAGACCGTCGGATGGGTCGCCGCGTGGCTCCTCCGGCCCGCGGCCGCGACGGACACCATGGTCTCGGCCTCCGCCGGTGAGAGCCAGGGCGCGCGCTGGGTGAAGGGCGACATGCTCTATCTCCGCACCGGCCCCGGCGTCGATAGCCAGGCCGTCGCCCTGCTCGATCTGGGCGCCCCGATGGACATGCGCGCGATCGCCGGTGAGTGGGTGCAGGTGAGCATCGCGAACGGCATGGTCGGCTGGGTGCATCGCGACTACATCGGCGTCGAGCCGGTGGCGGGGCAAACCGGCGGCGTGACCGTGCTCGACGCCTCGCAGATGCGCGAGTCCTATGACGCCGAACTCGAGCAGCGGCTCGAGCAGCTCGCCTGGAACCAGGCCTACGTGACCGGCGACGCCTGCAACGTCCGGCAAGGCCCGGGCTCCTCCTTCGCCGTCACCATGACCGCGAACCGCGGGGCCGTGTTCCAGGTGCTCGGGGCGTCCAGCGGCTGGTACAAGGGCATCTTCGAGGGCGGGCGCGAGGGCTGGATCGCCGGCTGGCTCTGCGTCGCCGCCCAGCAGCCTCAGGAGATCGCCGCCGTCCCCAACGCCCCGGCCCTTCCTCCGGTCGGTCCCGAGGCCGAGGCCGGCCGCCGCATCGCCCAGACCGCTCTCACCATGCTCGGCAAGCCCTACGTCCGCGCCGGAATGAGCCCGCAGAGCGGGTTCGACTGCTCCGGTTTGACGACCTGGTCCCACGCCCAGAGCGGGATCACGATCCCCCGCGTGGCGCACGCGCAGTGGCAAGCGGGCAAGCCCGTTCCGCCCGAGGGCCTCATGCCGGGCGATGTCGTGTGCTTCGGCGGCACATCGGCCTATATCGGTCACGTCGGCATCTACGTCGGGAACGGCGTCTTCGTGCATGCCCCCCAAACGGGCGACGTCGTGCGCACGGTCCCGCTCTCGAGCCGCAGGGACTTCCGCGGCGGCCGACGGTTCTGGTAGCCAACCAAGGAGCCTCTTCCTATGTCTCGCCTATCGACGTCCATGCGCGTGACCGCTCGCCCGGCGGGCCTGGCCGCGCTTGTGTGCGCCCTGCCGCTCCTTCTCGCCCCGCGGGCCTGCGCCCTCGAGACCGCGCTCTTCGTGGACGGAAACGGCGTTCGCCTTCGGAGCGCCCCGAGTGAGACCGGCTCCGAGATCCTCGCGCATCTCAGCCGCGGCGACGAGGTGCGCGTGAAGGCCGCGGAGGGCCAGTGGCGCAAGGTGTGGGTTCCGAGCGCGCGCCGGGAGGGCTGGGTCGCGCACTGGCTCCTGTCCGAGGTGCCGCCCGAGGGGATGCGGCGCGAGGTGGCCTACGTGAAGTCTGGCGAGGTGAACATCCGCACCGGACCCGGCGAGAGCTACGCCCGCAAGGGCGTGCTCGCCCAGGGCATCCAGGTCGATGTGATCGCTTACGCCGACCAGTGGCGCAAGATCCGCGTTCCCTCGAACGGCGAGTTCGGTTGGG
>CAZCER010000478.1:0-4495 GCA_964497385.1 uncultured Armatimonadia bacterium
CCTGATGGGCTCCGACAGCGGCGACGACGCGGAGCGACCGGCGCACAAGGTCTCGCTCAGGCAGTTCTGGATCGACAAGCATGAAGTGACCAATCGCCAATACAAGGCGTTTGTGGACGCGACGGGCAATCCCGTTCCCTACGCGGCCGAGTCCTGGGCCGAGGGCTACCGGTGGAACCGCACCACCCGCGCCTATCCGGAAGGCAAAGCGGACGATCCCGTCGTTCTCGTGTCCTGGTCGGACGCCGCGGCCTATGCGCGTTGGGCCGGAAAGCGTCTGCCCACCGAGGCCGAGTGGGAGTATGCCGCTCGCGGTGCGAACGCCCGCGTCTACCCGTGGGGCGACGCCTGGAGCGCCGGCCTCTGCAACTCGGCCGAGGGCGATTCGCACCCGAAGCTCGCGCCGGCGAACGCGTACGCCGGCGGCGCGTCCTGGTGCGGTGCGGTGAGCATGTCCGGCAATGTGTGGGAGTGGGTCGCGGACTGGTTCAGCCCGACCTACTACTCGGAGTCGCCCGCTTCGGATCCCTCGGGCCCTCAGACCGGACGGTACCGCATCCTGCGCGGCGGGTCGTTCGCTTCCACGCCGTTCCTCTGCCGCGCCTCGACGCGTCTCTTCCGGCCCCCGCACGGTCGAAGCGAGGCGGCGGGTTTCCGCTGCGCGGCCGACCTGTAGGCGTACGGACAGGCGAGCGCGGGCTCCTCTCACAGAAACGACCGGAACCGCCCGCTACTCCCCCAACCTCACGAGCGCCGACCCCTGGGCCTCAAGGGTGAACGCCACCGCGTCGCCGACGACCACCGCCTCAAGCCCCTCCGGCAGAAGCCCCGTCGGATCGGGCGCGGACGCGACTCCGAGGTCAGCCGGGCGGAGTCGGACCCTCAAGGGCTCGCGCCCGATGTTCACGGCCATGAGGTGCGGGCCGAGGGACTCCGTCTCGAGCAGCGTCGCGTGCACCGCGTCGAGCCCGAGGTCCACAGGGCGCGTCCGCACGGTGTCCGCGAGCACCGGGTTGACGACCGAACAGAGTTCGCTGCCGAGCGTCTGGCACTCCGACCAAAGCGCCGCCGACCTGGGCCGGTACACGAAGTAGAGCACGCCCCGCATGTCATGGCAGAAGGCGAGGTAGGTCATCGCGCGCTCCTCGCCGGGGGTGGGTTCGCGCGACCACCACTCGATCGCGCCGAACGCCTGCAGCCACATGAGCATCGGCTTGCGGCCGCGCCCGAGATCGTTCAAACGCTCGGACCACGTCGCGATCGAACGGACGCCGTCTCCGGCCGCGCCGATCGGGTAGTGGTCCACGGAGAAGACATCGCACGCCGGCTGGGCGGTCTCGCAGTACTCGAGCGCCTTCTGCCAGAAGGTCGCCTCGTTGATCCACACCGGGTGGTGCGGGTCGAGTTCGCGTACGAGGTTCGCGGCGCGCAGGAGCTTCTCCGGAGTCGCGCGCGAGCCGGGCTCGTCGACCGTATGCCAGGCGAGGAGCGCGGGGTGGTCGCGGAAAGCCTCGACGAGCGTCCGGCTCGCCTCCTCGTCCGCGGTGCAGGAGTTGTCGTCAAGCTTCATCGGGAGGTGGAAGATGACGCGCAGTCCCTGCCGCCACGAGGCGTCCATGAAGGCGCGCCACTCCGCGACGGCCTCCTCGGTCACCTCACCGCTCGCGTAGATGACCCCCGTCGGCTCATGCCAGCGCTTGAGCATCACGCAGTTCCAGTCACCCGGGGCGAGGTCGCGCAGGTTTTCGCGAACAAGCCACCCGGGCGCCACCGGCACGAAGGGCTTGCCCTCGACCACGAGGCACCGGTGCAAGTAGTCGATCTTCACCTCGTTCGGCCGGGGCTCCCGAACGGTGAGCTTCGCATCCCCGACGCGGAGCCCGCCCGCCGAGACTCCGAAGCGCACCACGTTCTCGGGAGCGTCCGCCACGGAGATCTCGAAGTAGGTGATCCCGCTCGGGTCGGAGGCGCGGCGCTCCCGGTAGCCGCCCTTCTCCGACGTGACCGTGTACTCCGTCGGCTCCGCGCTGTGGGACACGACCACGAGCCGCGCCGTCCTCTCGGACGTGTAGTAGCTCCGCTCGAAGAAGACCTCATACCGAGGCGGGATGCGGACGTCAGCCCAGGTGCGCAGCGCGAGCATGCCCCCATCCGCGCGCTTGAGCCAGACGAGGAGCGGCTCGCGAGTGTGCGCGTCGGCTTTGAACGGGCCGGCCCGGTAGCGCAGGAGTCCGTCCTCGCCTCCCGGAGCGAGCCGCGCCGGGAGGCGCGTCTCCCCGAGCTTCACCTCGCCGGAGGCGGACGCGGCGACCTGCGCGGGGAGCCTGACCCCGCCGCTCACGTAGACTCCGTCGCCCTCACGGGTGATCTCCGGGGTGAGGAACTCCGCTCCGTGGTCCTCGAGCGTGCGGGGGTCGAGCGCGAGCACCTTCACGAAGACGCGCGGCTCATGCAGTGTCGCATCCGCGGCGGAATAGGACGACCACTCCCCGCTCGAGTGCCGAAAGCGCCCCAGGTTCAGGCGGACCGCATCGGGCGCCGCGAGCGGCAGGCCGATCTCCGACCACGGGATGCGCATCTCGGCGGTCCAGACGCCCTGCCCTGTGCGCACGGCCCCCTGCACGCCGCTCTCGAACCGGGGCGCGCGGCCGACGGCGGCGTAGGTTCTTCCCGAGGTGTCGAGCGCGAAGTGCCGGAAGCCCCACCCATCGGGCTGGCCGCTCACATAGACGGCGACGTGGTCGGACTCGAAGAGCGAGTTCGCCGCGACATGGACGTCGAGGGACTCCTCGCAGGTGAAGCCTACGTAGAGGGCCTCCTCGCCGAAGACCACACGCGCCCACGTGCGCGCCCCCACCGGTTCGCGCCCGCCCAGACGCGCGAAGGAATCGGTCTGCGTCACCTCGGACCAGACGGGCTCCGAGAACGCGCCATCGACCGTCATCTCCTGGAGGGTGCGACGCGCGACGAGGTCCGCCGCGCTCGGCAGGAACCGGAAGGGCTCGTCATCGGGCCTCGGGCCGTAGGCGGTCGGGGTGGGGCCGCACTCAAGCTGCAGGCCGTCGATGTACAGCTCCCCGACCTGGTCGGCGATGACGGCGACGCGGTTGCTGATCGTGGATCCCTGGCGGAACGCCGGGGAGACGACGGTGAAACGCCGCCACTCGGTCCCGACCCGAACGGGCTTGAGGCACGAGTTCGCGTCGACCGCGAGTTCGGGTGAGTCCGCCGAGCGGTCGAACCCGCCGTAGACGCCGATGCGGGCGGCGAAGTCTGGGCGGTCCGCGCGGAGGTAGACGGTGAACACGCAGGGCCGGGTCTTGTCGGGGACCTTCATATAGGGGCAGTCGAGGGCGGATCGATTGCTCTCGCGGGTGTTGCGGAGGACTACGGCCTTGTCGTGGAAGCACCCCGCCCCGGGGACGACGCCGTACTCGACGCCCGCGTTCGCGGCGCGGAAGTCGCTCCACGCCTCACCGGGTCGCCACCAGTCCGGCATGTCCGGCGAGGTGCAGTGCTCCAGCGACGAGTTGTGCAGCAGGTTCGCCGGGTTCGGTTGCGGCGCCGCGGCGCGCCACGCGGGCGGCTCGGGGGGAGGCGGGGCCGTGGGGGCGGGCATGGGCGCGGCGAGCGGCTCGCTCGACGGCACGCCCAACAGAGCGATCGTGACGAGCAGCGACGCGAGAATAGGCATGGCTTTGGCCAGACAGGCCGGCGTGCGCGGAACGGTGGGCATAGGCCTGTCGGCGCCTTCCTCTCAGTAGAGCCACGGCGCGGCGGCCGGAAGCTCATGGATGCTCCGTATGCGGACGTGCGCGTTCGCCTGCGGTTCCCCGTCGGGACCGGCCACCCGGACCGTGCGCAGGCCCAGGGCATGGGCGGCGTCGAGAGCGGAGAGCATGTCGTCGATCGCGGTCACGTCCGCCGGCGCCGCGCCCAACTCCTCGAGGGCTTTCCGGTAGGTGGCCTCCGCCGGCTTGCCCACCCAGTCGGCCCACGCGATGTCGAAAGTCCTGTCGAAGAGATCCAGCACGCCGAGTCCTTCCGCGACGCGCTCGCAATGGACGGTCGGAGCGTTGCTCAGAAGGCACTTCTTGCCCGGCATGTCCTGGAGCACCTTGCGCAGAACCGGATCCGGCTCCAGGAACGCGCGCGGGTCGGTGACCTCGCAACACAGGAACTCGAAGTACTCCACCGGGTCGACGCCGTGGCCGAGCATCAGCCCGCGGAACATGGAGCCATGGGCTCGAGTCATCTCGATCCGGGCGGCGTCCTGACGCTCCGGAGGGATGCCCAGCCTCGTCTCCAGATACTCGTTCAGCCGCCTGTCGATGGCGTCCGTAAGGGGGTGCTCAGCCGGGTAGAGCGTCCCGTCCACGTCGATGAGGGCGATCCGATGGGTGCTCAGTGCTCTCCTCGCTTCCGCCCGCCGTCGGCGGGCCTCCGGTCAGACGCTCTCCGCGGCGCCCGCCGTCGGAGGCGGGCGAAGGACCCG
>CAZCER010000479.1:0-4488 GCA_964497385.1 uncultured Armatimonadia bacterium
GGCTACGAGATGACGGACAGCGTGGGCATGACCGGGGTCGAGTCCCGTTACGAGAAGATCCTGCGCGGTGCGAAGGGCCGGGAGGTCATCGGGATCGAGGGCACGCCGAAGGTCGACCGCCCGGCGGAGCCCGGCCTCAGCCTTTCGCTCACGATCGACGCGAAGCTCCAGGCCGCGATGGAGCGGTCGCTCCAGCAGTATGTCGAGCGGCTCGGGGCCCCGGGCGGAGCCGCGATCGCGATGGACCCCCAATCCGGCGAGGTGTACGCGCTGGCGAGCTACCCGGCGTTTCAGTCGGAGTGGTTCGCGCCGGACGCCTCTCCGGAGGAGCGCGCGGCCTACACCCAGGCGGAGAAGGACATGGGCGCGCGCGGCGCCTGGAACAACCAAGCGATCGCGTACCAGCGCGCTCCGGCCTCGGCGTTCAAGTTCGTGACCCTCACGGCCGCGCTCGAGGAGGGGGAGATCGACGCTCAGACCTACACCGCCCACTGCTCGGGCAAGATGATGCTCGGCAGCTCGCCGAAGCTCTGTTGGCAGAAGGCCGGCCACGGCAGCGTTGGCGTCACCCGCTCGCTTGCGGTCTCGTGCAACGTCTTCTACTACGGGCTGGGCGTGAAGCTCGGCGAGGAGAAGCTGGTGCGTTGGGCCCGGAACTTCGGCTTCGGCGAGCCCACCGGGATCGATCTCCCCGACGAGGAGCCCGGCATCGTCGGGGACAGGACGTACCTCATCAACGTCAAGAACGAGAGCGGCTGGTACGCGGGCGACAGCGCCAACTTCGCCATCGGGCAGGGCTCCATCACCGCAACTCCCATCCAGGTCGCGGTCGCCACGTCGGTGATCGCGAACGGGGGGCGGCGCGTGGTCCCCCACGTCGTCGGCCGCGTCACCCGGGCCGGCAAGCCGCAGCCGCCCATCACCCAACAGCGCGACCCGGTGACCGTGCCGATCAAGCCAACGACTCTCGACTTCGTGCGCAAGGGCATGCGAGCCGTCGTCGCCTGGGATCAGGGCACGGCTTTTCACGCGTTCTCCGGCGAGGGCTGGATCCCCCGCGTCCCGGTGGCCGGCAAGACCGGTTCCTCCGAGATCGACTCGGACGACGCGTGGTTCACCTGCTACGCCCCGTACGTCGACATGAACCCGTCGAACCCGGACAGCGTCGCACGCAGCAACGCCGCCCCCAAGCTCGTCGTGACGGTGCTCATCGTGAACGGAGGACACGGCGGGGACGCGGCGGCGCCGGTCGCGCGGGACGTCGTGGCCGCGGCGTTCGATGACGGCGGCCAGTTCCTGGTCCGACCCTCCGTGGCGCACTAGACCACCGCGCCTGGACCGCGCCTACCGGATGCGCCAGAGCATCAGGGCGCCCAGTGCGAAAAAGGTGAGGTTCTGCGTCCAGGCCGCCCAGAAGGGGTTCACCGAGCCTGCCCGCACGAGGATCTGCCCCCACGCCATGAAGCAGTAATAGAAGAAGATCATGACGATGGCGATCAGCGTCCCCGCGAAGCCGCCGCGCCGACCAAACCGCAGCGAGAGCGGAGCCCCTAGACAGACGAAGACGAGAGTGGCGCACGGGATGGAGAGCTTGGAGTGCAGCTCGTAGAGAGGAATCGTGGCCTGCTGCCCGGCCTGTTTCAGCGTCCGGATCTGGGCGAGCAACTCGCGGAAGGACAGTTCGTCCGGGCGCTCCCGCTGGTTCCTGTAGAAGGCCTCCATGATCTCCTTGAGATCCATGAACTGGCTCTCCGCCGAACCGCACTGCCGCACCGTGCCGTCGTCGCCAAACGAGAAATGCCTCACGTCGGTCATGTAGATGCGGTTGTCCTCAAACCGGGAGGTCCCCGCGATCCAGATGTCGGGGAAGCCCGTGCTGGAGGGCCGGAAGACCATGGTTTCGTGCATCAGCCCTTCCGACACGTCGACGTCGCCCGAGTAGAACACAAAGCCCTCCGGGCCCTGGATGAAGACGTTGGCCTCGGGCATGAGCTGCGCTTGCTGGAGGAAGATCTGCCGCACGGAGGTGAGACTCACGTGGTTCGCCCAGGGGACAGCGAACTCGTTGATGAGGAAGGCGCCCACGGTCGCGACGAGGCCCGCCGCGAGGAACGGGCGGAGGATGCGCCGCGACGAGAGCCCCGCGGCCCGCATCGCCGTGATCTCCTCATCCTGGGCAAGGCGCGCGATCCCCAAGCACACCGCGAACAGGTACGACATCGGGATGGCCAGCACGATTGAAAAAGGCAGTTTGAACGCCAGAAAGAGGATCATCTGCAGGATGGGCAGGTCGTGCGACTTGGCCGCCTTGAGGAGCAGGAAGAGGAAGTTCCCCTCGATGACGATGAGAAGCGCCATCATCCAGGTGCAGAACGGCGCGACCATCTCGCGCACGCAGTACCAGTCGATTCGGCGCGGCAGGAACCCCATCGTCAGGCGGCCCTCCACAGCATGACCGATCCCACGAGGGCGAACACGCCGTTGCAGGCCCACGCCCCGAGCACCGGGTTCACGTGCTCGCCGTCGGCGAGGATCATCCCCCACGCCGTGATCGTGTAGTAGGCGAACACGATCCCGATCGCCATCATCGCGCCGGTGAAGCCCGATCCGCTGATGCGCAGGATCAGCGGCACCCCGACGAGAGCGAAGGCCACAGTCGCGAGCGGCACCGCGAGCTTCATGTGGAGCTTGTGGATCTCCACATGCGCGTCGAGCCCCGAGGCGCTCAGCTTGCGGGCCCGGGCCATGAGGTCCGCCGCCGACATCTCGTCCAACGGCTTCCGCACTTCGTAGAGGTCCCGCAGCAGCGCGCCGATGTCGATCTCGCGGACGGCTTCCACGTCCAGGGACGCGAGCTGTCCCCTCTCGTTGAAGACATGGACGTTGACATTGGTGAGCCGAACGATGTCTCCGCTCAAGGAGCCGCGCTCGCAGGTGGAGAGCGTCCTGCTCGAGCCCGGGCCCTGCTCGACGATCTGGATCCCGCTGAGCACCTCGCCCTTCGTATCGATCGTTCGGGCGGAGAAGACGTAGCCGCCGGGGCCCTGAACGAAAACGTTCGCCTGCGGCGTCGCTTGGGTGGACATGAAGAAGAGCGACCGTGCGGCCTCGCGGCCGAGATCCGTCGCCCAGGGCACCAGGTACTCGTTGATTCCCAAAGCCCAGAGCGACAGGAACCCGCCGAAGGCGATGACCGGCACGGACATGCGACGCGGACTCATGCCGCCGATGCGAAGCGCCGTGATCTCGTTCTCCCGCGCCATGCGGTTGACGGTGAGGCAGGCGGCGAAGGCGTAGGCCATCGGGATCGACATGACCAGCCCCCACGGCAGCTTCGCGCCGAGAAACACCAGTACGTCGCGCAGCGGCAGTTCGCGCGCTCCCGCCTGCTTGAGCAAGGCGAACAGGAAGCTGCCCGACAGCATCACGAGGAGGCCCGACAACCACGCGACGAACGGGCTGACAAGTTGCCGCGCTATGTACCGGTCGGATATTCTGACCACGTATCAGGCCTCCTCACGTTAGGACGCCCGCGACTTCCCGCGCCTTGACGGATCTCGGAGCCGCCCCGTGCAGCCGACCAACGCCGAACTCGAGACTCTGGCCCTCCTTCTCGCTCTCTGGGGAGGGCTGCACAGCCTCCTCGCTTCGGACGCGGTCAGCGCTCGGCTGATGCGCGCCGCCGGGCTCTCCGAATCGGGCTACCGGCGTCTCTACGTTGCCGTCAGCATCGTCACCTTCACCCCCGTCATGCTGTACGAGCACGCCCTCCACACCGCGCCGCTCCTCACGGTCAACGCCCAGGTCGTCCCTCGCCTCGTCCTCGCGGCGGGGGCTGTCGTCTTGCTCCTTGGCGGGGCGCTTCAGTATGACCCGCTCGCCTTTGTGGGACTGCGGGCCTCTCCGCCCTCCGCGTCCCTTCGTGTCGGCTGGGCCGGCCGCGTCGTCCGCCACCCGTGGTACTGCGCCACGCTCATGCTCGTCTGGGCCCGAGCGGTCGACGCGGCGACCGTCGTGACCGCCGCCGTTCTCTCCCTCTACCTCATCCTGGGAACGCTGCACGAAGAGCGGCGCTTGGTCCGCGAGTTCGGAGACGCGTACCGGCAGTACCAGCGCACAAGCCCCATGCTCGCGCCGACGGGGCCGCTCGGGCGCGCCCTCCGTCGCTCCGTCGACGGCCGCCGGAGCGCGCCCGACAACGAGCCTCGGCGAGACCCGACCGTTCAAGGCTGAGCCCTCACCGACCGTCAGAATGGGCGTTACGGAACGCGGACGGTGTAGATGAGACGGCTCGGCATTCTTGCAGTGGTGGCTCTGGCGGGACTGGGAGCGACGGTCAGTCGCGCCCAGACCGCCGCTGACGCCGTCACTCCAATGCCCCAGGCCGACGCCGGCCCGGGCGCCGGCGCCTCCGACCCCGCCGTGCAGCCCCCCGCCGCCGAGACGGCTGACGCCGCCGGCGGAGCCGGCTCCTCCGACGAGACGGCG
>CAZCER010000480.1:0-4461 GCA_964497385.1 uncultured Armatimonadia bacterium
GGTGCCGGGCCCACGAAGGGCTACACGTTCACCTGGATCATCAACCACCTTCAGGACGCACACGAGCAGGCTTTCCCCCGCTCACTCCTCCGCTTCCTGGAGGCCTCAAGCGACATCGAGCGAGAGAATCGGCGCGCGCGCGACTCGCAGCTTCTCCACCACACCTCCATGCGGGAGGCGCTGAACCGCGTGTCTGACGACCGGCTCGCCGAGATCGAGAGCGAGGAGTACCCTTGGATCGCGGTCGTGCGCAGGTGCATCAGAGGCGATGGCAGTGGGATGCGCGTTCCGCTCGAGGTCGACCAGTTGGAGAAGCGCCTGCAGACCATCGACTGGCGCGGCGAGGATCGGCGCCCGCCGGACCCGTCGCCCCGAGGGATCATCATGTACCTCACGGACCTGGGCATCCTCTTCCAGCGCGGTGACGGCAAGATCAACGTTCGCGACCTCTACCTCTACGGCTTCGGGTTCAAGCGCAAGGGTGGGGTCGCTCGCGCGTCGTCGCTTGGTTCCATCATCCCGAAGTAGCCGGCGTACCCAACGGAGGCGCCCCATGCTCAAGAAATCCACCCGACGCTTCGCGGCGGCCGGAGCACTGCTCCTGGTCGCCGCTCTGTCTCTGGGAGGAGGCCACGCCGTGGCCCAGGAGGACGCGGGGCCGCGCGACGCGCGGCTCGACACCGTACGCCGGATCGAGACGACCTACGAGATGCCCACGTACTCGTCGCTCGAGCAGTGGCTCCCGCGCCGGGCGTGGCTCAGAGAGCACGCCCTCATCTGCTGCGGCATCTGGCCCAAGCCGCCGACCGGCCCGGTCGAGCCGGTCATCTTCGCGACGGTGGACTGCGGCGACTACACGGTTTCGAAGGTGTACTTCGCAAGCCGACCCGGCCTCTACGTCACCGGGAACCTCTATGTGCCCACCACGGGCACCGCGCCGTACCCCGCCGTCGCGAACCCGCACGGGCACTGGGCGAACGGACGCATGGCCAACGAGGAGCGCGGCTCCATCGCCGGCCGCTGCATCGGACAGGCCCGACGCGGGATGATCGCCTTCAGCTACGACATGATGGGCTACAACGACGCCGACCAGTACGACCACCGCTTCCTCGACCCGCGCCTCACCCTCTGGGGCGTCAGCGCGATGGGCTTCCAGACGCTCAACAGCGTCCGCGTGCTCGACTTCCTCGCCTCACTCCCCCAGGCCGACCCGACGCGCCTCGCGGTGACCGGTGAGAGCGGCGGGGGCACGCAGACCTTCATGCTCGTCGCGGTCGATGAGCGCCTCGCGGCGGCCGCGCCGGTCAACATGGTCTCCGCCCACTACCAGGGCGGCTGCGTCTGCGAGAACGGACCGAACCTGCGCGTCGAAACCCTGAACCCGGAGATCGTCTCCGTCATGGCTCCCAAGCCGCTCCTGCTCGTGTCGTGCACCGGCGACTGGACCGCGAACACGCCCACGGTCGAGGGGCCGATGGTGCAGTCGATCTACGGCCTCTACCGAGCCGCGGACCAGGTCTCGTGGGTCCAGGAGGACGCCGAGCACAACTACAACACGGCCAGCCGCGAGCACGTGTACCGATTCCTCGCCAAGACGCTCTACGGCGTCGATGACCCGGAGGCAGCGGCCGAGCAGCCGTTCGAAATGCTCGACGAGGCGCACCTCCGCGTGTGGGCCGATCGCGAGCCGCCAGCCGACCGCATGGACCTCGAGGCGCTGTCCGAGTCGGTGATCGCGGAGAAGCAGGCCGCTTTCGAGGCCCTCTATCCCGACATGCCCGGCGAGCGTGAAGCGTTCGAGCGCGTCTACCGTCCGGCCTACGAACATGCGCTCCTTGCGGATGAGCCGGCGACCGAGGTCCTCGCGCGCCGAGGCGAAGCAAGGGTCCTGCGCAACGTCGAGATCGAAGAACTGCGTCTCGGGCGCGAGGGGTTGGGGGACTCCATCCCGGCGACGTTGCTGCGCCCGGTCGGCGGCCCCGCGAGCACCCGCGCCGTCGTGGCCGTGACCGACGAGGGCCGCGCGGGGCTCCAGCCCGGCGGAGAACCCGGCGAGTTCCTCTCGGCCGTCCTCGCACGGGGCGCGACCGTCCTCACCGTCGATCCTTTCCTCGTGGGCGAGGCCGTCCCCGAGGGCGGCGCCCCTGACCGCGCGGCGGATGTCGAGTTCTTCACGACCTACAACCGCACGGACGTCGCCGAGCGCGTCCGCGATTTGGTCACAGCCGCCAAGTTCGCGGCCGGGCTGGAGGGGATCGAGAGCGTGCGCCTCGTCGGGTTCGGGGAGGCTGGCCTCTGGTGCCTGTTGGCACAGCCGATCGCGGGTGCGGACCGTTGTGCGGCCGACGCCGCCGGCTTCGACCTCAGCGATGCGGAGTTCCTCGCGCGCTGTCCCGTGCCGCTCATCCGCCAGGCCGGCGACTTCCGCACCGCGTTCGCCCTCTCAGCGCCGGCGCCGCTACTCCTATGGAACGCCCCTCCGGACCTCGGAGCATGGGCGACCCGAGCCTACGAGGGGCAAAGAGCCTGCGACGCCTTGCGCGTGGAGCCTGCCTCCCCCGCCGCATCGGACCTGGCGGCGTGGCTCGCGCGGTGAACCGCTCGGAGGACGACTCACGCACCTGACGAAGTAGGCTCCGCGCGCTCCGCAGGCCTCTCGTCGGCAATACGAATGCCTGTGGAGTGAATCCCGAATCGTCTCGCGGAAGGTGGTATGCACATGCGCAAGGCAGTCGCGCTGACCGTGTTCGCTCTCGCGTCCGCGGCGGCGCACGCGACCCCGCCCGGGTTCATCACCGACCCTCAGGCGGCCCTCGAGCAAGCTAAGGAGCAGGGCAAGCTCGTGTTCGTGTCGTTCCATCTCAATGGTTGAGGGCCGTGCACCCAGATCGAGGCGGTCTGTCTCGACACACCCGAGTTCCGCTCCATCGCCTCGGCTTTCGTTCTTTTCGAGGCCGACGCCCAACGCAACAGCGACATCTGTCAAGCTTTCGGAGTGAACGGGTTCCCCGACTTTCGCATCGTCGACCGCGACGGGAACGCGATCGACTTCGGCGAGAACGGCGAGCGCAACATCGTGTGGGCCGCGCGCGGCGGCGAAGGAGCGCGCGGAGTGGCCGACCAGTTGCTCGGCTTCGCCGCCGACTACTTCGCGCAGCATCCTGACAAGCCCACCGATCCCGTCACCGTCGCCTCACTGCTGGAACTGCTCGACATGCAGGGCCGGGAGGCCGACGCGGACGCGTTGATCGACGCGGCGCTCGAGGCGAACAACCTTTCCGAGGAGCGGCGCGCCGGCTTGCTCATCGTTCGGGGGCTGCGGAAGCGCGTCGCGGATGACCTCGCGGGCGGCCTCGCGGACCTTCAGGAAGCGCTGCCGGATCTCACGGTCGAGGAGGCGGACGCCGCCGAGGGCGCGACCGCGCCCTTCAGCATCGCCGCCGGAACCGAGGCCCTCGGCGTCGTCTCCTCCTCCGTCGACGCCGCGACCGCCACGCGGGCGCTCCTCTTCGCGGACGCTCACGCGGCCGCGTGGCCCGATGCCTCCGATGCCGTTCACGACATCCAGGTCCCCTTCCTGGCCTACGCCGTGGCGACCGGCGATTGGGAGAGCGCCCAGGCGCTCGCATCGGCGGTCGAGCCGCGTAGCGACCTCACAGGGGACGAGCACGCGCTGGCCGTCCACCTCTCCGGCCTCACACTGCTCCGGACCGAGGCGGCGAAAGCCTACGAGTACCTCGCCTATGTGGGCCAGACGACGAGCGGACAGCCGTTCGCGCTCGATGCTCTGCTTGCGGGAAAGGCCCATGCCGAGGAGGCTGGAGACGCGGAGGCGGCTGAGGAGTTGGGAAGCGCGGCCTCGTCCATCTTCGCCACGCGCATCCCGCCTCGCCTGGCGGAACGCGCGAGGTAGCGCGCTGAATGGTCGCCGAGACGCTCTTCTCGGGCTTTCGAAGCGCTCGGACGGGGAGCCTACGCCTCGTCCGAGCGCTCACATTCGGCCTTCCGCTCCGGCCTCTCCGAACCCCGAAAGACCACAGTGTACGAACAGCGGCGGGCCGCGAAGGCCCGCCCTCTGCCGTGGTTCGAGTCTCGGCCGCGCCGGTCACCCCTACTTCGCCGTCTTGTACTCCTCCCAGAGTTCATCGACGGTCTTGCCCGTGCACTCCACCCATAGGTCGGAGGAGTAGGTCTGGGTCTTCATCGCGCGATGGCACTTCTTCGCCATGTCCGGGTCGTACTTGCCCTCGACATAGAGGAGGAAAGCCGACACGACGCCGTAACCGTTGGTGTAATGCTGGCCCTCCTTGTAACCGTCGGGCAGCTTCCATCCGGCGGTGTCGATCGCGGTCTTGTGGCGCACGTAGTCGGCGAGGCCTTCCACGAGCCAGCCGGGCTGGTTCGGACCCACGAAGCTCTGCACGATGTGCGTCATCTCGTGGATGATGCAGCCGAGGTCCT
>CAZCER010000481.1:0-4442 GCA_964497385.1 uncultured Armatimonadia bacterium
TTGACGACGGTGAGCGTCACGAGAGGGAGGCCCATCGCGTCGGTGCGCGCGAGGATCTCCACCATCAGCTTCCTCCCCCACCCTCGCCCGAGCATGTCCTGATGAAGACCGATCCCGAGGACCGGCCTCTCGCCCGCGAGGTGCAGCACGAAGGCGTGCCCGAGCACTCGGGCCCGCTCGACCAGCCCCAGCACGACGTGTTCCCCCGAGTCTCCCTCACGGAGGTGCGCGCCCAGCACCTCGACCGTCGGGTCCGAGAAAGGCTCGTAAAACCAGCGCACCTCCGCGGACAACGAAGCGTAGAAGGCGGCGAGCGAGCGGGCGTCCCGCTCGGTCAGCACGCGGATGCTCGGCTCGGTCTCCATGAGCGCCGTTTCCACCCGCTCTCGACAGGGTCCTGCCGCGCTCCAAGGGAGCCTCGCCGCGACGGGGAATACTACCGGACCGGGGCGGCTCGGACGCCCCCGCGAGCCGGGAGGAGCCAACCATGCTGTCAGCGGTGAGTCTCGCCTGCATGTGCACCTTTGCGCAGATCGACGTCGAGCCGGTCCGCCTCGCACCGGGGCCGAACGAACTCATGGACATCGGTCGCTACGAGGTGGCCTATCGCCTTGGAGACGCCGGCGAATGGGTCACGATGCCGATCGGCTGGTCGGGGCACTTCCTCCCTGGAGTCGGCGTGTCGTGCTCACCCTGGCAGCCCGCCGGCTCCCTCCTGCTGCACTCGCCGTGGATGAACGGCTGGGGAGTGACCGAGGTCCGCTACCACCTCACGCTGCCCGAGACCACGCCGATCGCGCTCTCGTTCGCGTACGCCATGGGGCCCGATCTCCCCGAGTCCGACGGCGTCACTTTCGGGGCCGCCGTAAGGACCGATGCGGGGGAGCGCGTGCTCCTCAGCGAGCACACGAAGTCCCCGGACTGGACGCCGGTCACCTACGACCTCTCCGAGTACGCCGGTCAGACCATCGCGCTCGTCTTCTCGGTCCACCCCGGCCCGGCCCACAGCCCGAGCTGGGACTACAGCCTCTTCCGCGCGCCGACGCTTGTTGTGGGCGAAGGAGCGGCTGAGTCCCTGCCTGAGCGTCTGGCCCGTCTTCGCGAGGCGCGCGCGCAGTGGGGCGCGGCGCCCCCGGCCCGCGCGTTCGTGAACCGGAGCGATCGCGGCGTCGCCGCCTCGACGGCCGGCGAGTGCGAGACCTCGCTCGCTCGGGTCGACGCCGGATGGGCGTTCACGTGCACCACAGGCGGGCGCACGCTGACGTACTCTCTTGACGCCGACGGCGACCTCGCTTCCCTGGCGGCCTCCTATGACGGGGGCGAGACCACACCGCTCAGCCGCGCGCGGGCCTTCACGCTCGCGGACGCGGACGACGCGGTCTGGAGTCTCCGCGAGGCGCGCGTCGAGGGCGATCGCCTGGTTGTCGAGGGCGCCCTGATCTCCGGCGACTCCAGCGCCGATGTGCGCTGCGCGTTGTCGCTTATCGGCAAGACGCTTCTCATAGAGGCGGACTCCGCGGAGACCGCGATCCGCTCCTTCACCGGCCCTTCGGCGGGCGCGGCCGCGTGGCGGCGCTCGGTGCGGATCCCGTACCTCACCACCGGACGCGTCGACTACCTCCCGGACCAGAGTCTCTACGTTGGCGCGATCCTCGACTGGACCAGCTCCTCGGCGAGCCGCCACGACGGGGTCACGGCGCACTACGAGGCCCTCTCGGACGGCTCCCGCAACCCGCTCCACGAGCGCGCGGCGGTGACCGTGTCGCCGTTCATCGGGGAGGTGCTCCCCAACATCCCGAATCCGGCCTGTCCCTTCATTGAGGATCTCAGCCGGCGCGTTGTCGTGGATGACTGGTCCGGCGATTTCGCCGCGACGCGCACGGCCCTCGACCAGTACGCCGCTCACGGCGTGCGGGACGCTCTGGTCCAGATTCACGTCTGGCAGAACGGGGGCTATGACGCGAAGCTCCCCGATGTGCTGCCCGCCAACGAGGGCATGGGCGGGGACGCCGAGATGATCCGCCTCGCCGACGCCGCGCGCGCGCATGGCTATCTCTTCGGGGTGCACGAGAACTACGTGGACATCTACCCCGACGCCCCGAGTTGGGATGAGGATCTCGTCGCGCGGGACGCCGCCGGGAACATGATCAAAGCGTGGCTGAACGAAGGCACAGGCGTCCAGAGCTACGGCTATCGCGCCGACGCCATCGTGCCGACCGCCGAGCGCTTCACCCACGACGTGCACGACCGCTATGGAACCACCTGCTCGTTCATCGACGTCCACGCCGCCGTGCCCCCCTGGTTCCATGTGGACTTCACGGCCGGAGAGCCCGGCGCCGGTAAGTTCGCCCCCGTCTGGGACGCCCATCTCGCGCTCTGGCGCCTGTTCCGCGAGGCGCACGACGGACCGGTTCTCGGTGAGGGGAACAACCACTTCTTCTGGTCGGGACGCCTCGACGGCGTCGAGGCCCAGGTCGAGAACGGCGAGTCGCATAGGCCGTTCGCGGACTTCGAACTCTTGAAGGTCCATCCCCTGATGCTCAACCACGGCATGGGCTACGTGGAGCGCTGGCTCACCGAGGGCTACAACGCGGGGATCCAGTCACGCATGGCGCTTGTCCGCGCGGACAAGTACCGCACTCAGGAGATCCTCTACGGGCACGCCGGGTTCATCGCCGCGGCCTGGGTGAGAGAGCCTCTCCTCGCCGTGAAGGAAGCCCACATGATGCGCCCGCTGCAGGAGCGCTACGGCGCCGCGCAGATAGCGGACATCGCGTACCTCGTCGCCGGCGAGTGGGTGGACTCCTCGACCGCTCTCGCGCTCGGCGAGACCTCCCTCGCGCGCGTCGCCTACGAGAACGGGTTCGTCGTCATTGTGAACCAGTCGGACGCGGCCGTCGAGGCGAACGGCAAGACGATCCCGCCGTACGGCTTCCACGCAACCGCGCCGGATGGGCTGGAGGCCTACACCGCCGAGGTGGACGGCCAGATTGTGGACTGCGTCTCCGCTCCGGACGGCGTCTTCGTGGACGCCCGCGGGTACGCCTATCACCCACGCCTCACTTCGGGAAGCGCGCTTGCCTCGCTCAAGCCGGGAGGCGCGCTCGTGCGACCGACCGGCCCGAGGCGTTTCGAGATCACCTACACGTGGGACGTCCGCGAGACGCTCGGCGAGGCCGGAGAGGGGCTCGGATGCTTCGTCCACTTCGTGCGCGAGGACGCAGCCGAGAACCGCGAAGGCATCGTCTTTCAGAACGATCACGGGTTCGCGGCTGCCCCGGGCGAGTGGCCGGCGGGCGAGGTGTTCTCCGACGGGCCGCACGCGGTCACGATCGGCGAGAACGTTCCGCCCGGCGAGTACACGATCCGCGTCGGATTGCTGCGGGCGGGCGCGCGCCAGATGCTCGGAGGCCCGCAGGACGGGACGCTGCGCTACATCGTGGGCTCGGTGATCCTCGCGGAGGACGGAACGGTCACCGTCGGGCGGACCGGCCCTCCCGCCGCGGACACCGACCCGCTGGCGGTCTACGACGCGCGCTACAACACCGAGAGGAAGCCCATCGACTTCGGACCGGTCGTCACCAACGGAGCGGCGAAGGTCGAGACCCCCGACGACGGACGCTCCATCGTCTACCCGTTGCCGCAGGAAGTGGCGTTCGACCTCGCGCTGAGGATGCCCGAGACCCGCCCTGGCCAGTCGGTTCGGTGCGCGATGCTTGACGCGACCGGCGCGCGCGTGGAGACGCGTGTGCTGACGGTCGGGGACGACGGCCTCCTCCCGCTGCCGACGGGGCGGGAGAGCGTATGCGCTTTCGAACTCACGCCCGAACCGTAGGCTGCGCCTCGCTCGGCCAGATCTCGTCCCGCGCGACCCAGCCGGTCTCGCCCGTGATGCGCGACGAGTCCACAAGCCCGGTGAGTTCCTCTCGCGGCTTCCGCAGAGGCACGTCCGGGTAGTATTCCCTCACGAGGTCAGGAACAGGAACGGGTAGAGAAGGCGTCGGCGCGGCGGGGAGATAGACGCGGAAGCCGGGAAGTTCGGCAAGAAGGATGCGATGCATCAGGTCCGCCGCATCCTCGGCCGAGAGGTACGCGAAGCCCTCATCGAGAAGCTGCCACGGCCCGGGCCGCCGCTGAACCCTCTCGCGCGCGTGCTCGAACCACTCCCGCGCGATCACGAGCGGAAACCGAATCGCCGTGCAACTCATCTCGTGCTCGCGCGCGAAGTAGGCGAGCATCGTCTCGGTCAGCAGCTTGCTTAGGGCGTAGGGGTTTCGCGCGTTCGCCGGGGCGTCCCCATCGAGCGGGAGGTAGGCGAGTTCCGAGGGTTCGGGCGCGCCGGAGTCCGATCCTCGGCGCTTTCCGGCGATGACCTGAATGGTGCTGGCGAAAACGACCTTCGACACCCCGATCTCGGCCGCCGCCTGGAAAACGTTCATGTT
>CAZCER010000482.1:0-4414 GCA_964497385.1 uncultured Armatimonadia bacterium
CGCTCCTGCGCGGCGAGCACGTGAAAGAGAGAATCGTGCGGCTGAGACCGGCGCTGGTGGATGGACCACCGGCATGGATGGACGAGGAGTGGCGACCCGCGGGTCATGACCGGGGTCCGGTTTGGGCCCCCGACAACGGGAGGGCGAAACGATGCATGGAAACGTGAGGACCCTTCGGACGGCAGGCGCGCTGGCGCTCGTCTTCCTGGCGAGCGTCGGGTGCCAAGCGCAAGAGGTCGTGTGGCTCGAAGGCGAGGCTCCGACGCGCGCCAACGTCGCGACGGAGCCGAGCGCCTGGGGCAAGGCCGAGCACCTTTCCGAAGGCCAGTGGCTGTCTCTGAACATCCCCGCGGAGGAAGTGGAGCAGAGAGTTCCGGAAGAGGGTCTCCTGCTCGACTACGCCTTTGACGCTCCGGCCGCCGGCAAGCACGAGGTGTGGGGCCGGCTGGGGTTCGAGTTCGTACGCTCGGTCTTCGAGTGGCGGATCGATAACGGTCCCTGGGACACGATCGACCCGCGGGTTGACATCTCCACCGACCTGATGGAGATCCAGGCCTGGAACGAGATCGCTTGGGTGCGGATGGGCGAGACGGACCTCACGCGGGGCGCCCACACGCTCCAGCTCCGCTTCCCGAGGCGCTATCAGGGGGAGGGCGACCAGCGACAGGTCGAGCGCGTCCTATGCACCATCGACGCCTTCTGCATCAGTCCGGGGGAGTTCCGCCCGAACGGCAAGCGTAGGCCCGGCGAGAACTGGCGCACACCGGAAGACCTCGCGGCCGAGGAGCACGCGTTCACGCTTCCCGCCCCGGCCGCGGACGGCTCGCGCGCCGAACTCTCGCTCACGGGTACCTGGCAGATCGCTCGCTACGATGAGGGCCTTGTGGAGGACCGCACGGGCCCCATCGCCGAGGCGCCCCCCGCGGAGGAGCTTCACTGGTCTTCCATCGCGGTGCCCGGTGATCGCAACACCCTCCGGCCCGACCTCGCCTTCTGTCACCGCTACTTCTACCGCACGCGCGTGAACGTGCCCGAGGCCTATGCCGGTCGGACGCTTCTTCTCGACTTCGCCGAGACGAACATGCTCACGACCGTCTTCGTCAACGGCGAACGCGTGGGCTTCAGCGACGCCGCGGCGGCCGGCTTCACCGTGGACGTCACCGATGCCGTTCGGCCCGGCCAGACGAACGAGATCTGGGTGGGCATCAAGGACGCCTACTACGCCATCGAGCCCACCCCCGATGAGCCCAATGCACGGTTCTGGTTCAACATCCCGCTCGAGCACATGGAGAACAACCAAGGCGTCACCATGCGCTTCGACTTCCCTGTGCGCGGGCAGACGCGAAACGGCATTCTCGACGACCTGACCCTCATCGCAACCGGCCCCGCCTACGCCAGCGACGTCTTCGCGCTCCCATCCGTCGAGCGCAAGGAACTCGGGCTTCAGGTCGAAGTCACAAACCCGACCGACTCGGAGATCACGGCCGTCGTCCGGAACGAGGTCGCGCCCTTCGACGGCGGCGAGGTGGAGTTGGCCCTCGCTGAGCGGCAGGTCACCGTCCCCGCTGACTCGACGCGAACCGTCAGCCTCTCGGAACCCTGGGCCGACCCGCATCTCTGGTGGCCGGACGACCCGTTCCAGTACGAAGTCGTCACGCGCATCGTCGTGGGCGGGAACGTGGTGGACACGAAGCGCACCAAGTTCGGCTTCCGCGAGTGGGTAATCGACGGCGCGCGCTTCGCCCTGAACGGCGTCCCCTGGCAGTTGCGCGCCGACCTGGAGTACTACGACGCGGCGCCCGGCGAAGGCGAGGCGGCCGTGGCTCGTTGGAACGAGACGGGGCAGAACATGTTCCGCCTCCGCTTCCAGCGGAACTGGGGCGGCATGACCCAGAACCAGGCGCTCGACTTCTTCGACGAGCAGGGCGTGCCCGTACGCAAGACCTGCAGCACCTTCGACGGGCAGGCCGCGAGCTACCGACTGGTGGACTGGGTGGAGGGAGACGAGCGGCAGGGCAAGATCGTCAACGCCGCGCTCTTCGACAATTGGCGCAAACAGGTTGCGGCGCGCGTCCGGAGGCAGCGGAACCACCCGTCGATCTTCGTCTGGGAACTCGACAACGAGATCATCTTCATCAACACGCGGAACTTCGGGAACCTCGACGTCGTGGAACCCGAGTTCACGAAGGCCGCCCGCCTGGTCCAGGAACTCGATCCCTCCGGGCGCGGCGTGATGGTCGCCGGCGGAAGAGCCCTCGTGGACCAGACGCTTCCGATCAACGGCTGCCACTACGAGGCGTCCGCCCTGCGCGACTACCCCGACATGGCCTACGGCCTCGGCGACTGGACCGCGACCACCGACTGGACGCCCTGGCCCATGGCGAAAGATCGCCCTATCTTCCTGAGTGAGGAGTACTTTGCCGGTGGGTACAACCCGGACTGGTACGCGGCCGTCGGCGGGCCCGTCTGCTTCCTCGGGCGCTCGGACACGCGCGAGGCCTGCGGGCTGATCGCCAGGATGTTCTCCGAGGGCTATCGGTGGCAGGAACTCGGAGCCTTCCACTACTGGATGGCCTCGGCGAACGGGACGGCGCACTACAAGGCCTGGGCGCCCGTTCTCGCTCTGTGCCGCGAGTGGAACTGGTCGTTCGACTCGGGCGCGCGGGTCCCACGGACGATCATGGTCCGAAACGACACGCGCTTCGACAGCCCCATCGAGTTCGCCTGGGCGCTCGAGGTCGGCGGGCAGGCAGTCGCGGGGGACAAGGCGACCTTCGCCATCCCTCCCGGCGAGGGCGAGGTCACCACGATCACCCTCGCTCTGCCGGAGGTCATCGAACGGACCGGCGGCACGCTCACGCTGTCCTGCAGCCGCGACGGAGCCGAGATGTGGAGTGAGGACAAGCCTCTCTGGATCCTCCCTGTCGAGAGCCCGGCGCCGCCCGAGACCCGTGACGGCGATGTCGTGGTCTGGGATCCAAGCGGCACGGCGTCCGCTCGGCTGACCGCGCGCGGGATCCCCGTCGTGGCTGTCGAGAGCCTCGACGCGCTCCCCGAGGACTTCCGCCTCCTGGTCGTGGGTGCGAACGCGCTCACTCCGCAGGTCGCGACCGACGTCCGGTGGCAACGCCTCGCGGCGGACGGGAAGCGCGTGATCGTACTGGAGCAGGAGACTCCTCTCCACTACCAAGCCGTGCCCGCCGACCTGGAGGTCACCGACTTCACCGGCCGCGTCGCCTTCCCCGAGAACCTCCAGCACCCGGTCTTCCGCGGTCTCGCGGACGAGGATCTCTTCACCTGGAGCGGCGACCACATCGTCTACCGCAACGCCTATCGTAAGGCCACGCGGGGCGGGCGGTCGCTCGTGCAGTGCGACGAGAGCCTCTCCTGCTCGGCGCTCACCGAGTGCCCCGTCGGCGACGGCCTCCTCGTCCTCTGCCAGATGGCCGTTGGCGAGAAGCTCGCAACGGACCCCATCGGCCGGCGGCTCTTCGACAACATGGTCGACTACGCCCTCAACTACGAGCGCATCCGGAACACCTGCGCGGTTGTGATGAACCCGGCCGACCCGCGGTACGCGATGCTCGTCGCCTCCGGCCTCGAGTTCCGCGAGACCGCGAGCCCGGTCGCGGCCATCTCCGACCCCGCGAACGACATCGTGGTCGCCGACGCCTCGCCGACGAACCTGGCGGCGCTTGTGGACGCCAAGGAGTCGCTCGACGCGTTCACCGCGCGCGGAGGCTGGCTGATGCTCTGGGGCGTCACGCCGGAGGGGCTCGATGCCTTCAACGCCGTCGTCGGCGTCGATCACATGCTCCGCCCGTTCCGTCGCGAGCGTGTGTCGATCGCGCAGCCCCGCGACGCGCTGACGAGCGGCCTCTCGGAACGCGACGTCGTCCTCTACTCGGGTGAGCGCATCTTCGGATGGACCGCCGACGAGTACGTGTCGGACGACGTCTTCACCCACGTGGTGGACCTCGAAGAGGTGGCGCCCTTCATGGAGGGACCCGCGATCGAAGGCACGGCGAGCGTCGTGAACGGGATGACCTCCGCGGACGCCTGGAAGTACATCTACTACATGGAGGGTCGCCGCGCCGCCGGGGATGAGCGGTGGCCCGTCTGGCGTCTGCCCCGGCCCGAAACGCTAACAGGTTTCTCCATCGTCCCGAACGCGCACTACTGGCTGATGAAGCGCGCGAAACTCGTCTTCGATGGGGACGAGGCGAACGCGCAGTTCATCGACCTCGCCGACTACTCCAACGAGAGCAACCCGCGCCAGGACTTCGAGCTGAAGCCGGTCACCGCGCAGACCATCGCCTTCGTACCGGTCGAGTGGACGGAGCCGGTACCGCAGGACGTACTCGGCATCGACAACCTTTGGTTCCGCGCGGCCCGCCCCGACGGGTTCTCCGAT
>CAZCER010000483.1:0-4410 GCA_964497385.1 uncultured Armatimonadia bacterium
GCGCGACCACCGCGCAGCCCGCTCCCCGACCCGCCGGCCCGGAGCGGACGAGCAGGGCGGGAATGCGGACATCGGGCTCCGTCGAGATCGTCAGGCGCTCGACGGTCAGGCCGTCGTGCGCGAATGCGCCGCGCGATTCGGCGGCCGGGGCGGTCGGAGCGATCGCATCGAGTCGGAGGGCGCGACGAAGCGACGCGCGCAACGCGGCGGGCGAGCCGCCCCCTCCGGCCAGCCTTCGGAGGCGGAACTCGCGGACGATGGCCGGCAGGCCCTCGTGATCGGCCGGCGGGTTGTCGAGGCCGCGAAGGGTCTCGAGGCTCTCCGTCTCGACCGGGGTCTCAGGGATGGGGTCGGACGAGGCGGCGCCGCCGACCCAGTGGTCGATGAAGCCGTAGGCCTCCTCGCGCATCGCCTGGTTGTAGTCGTGGCCGCTCTCGTAGCGGGTGGAGCGGACCTTGTCGGGCGCTCCGAGGAGATCGTACGCGGCGAGTACGCTTGGGTGGTCCTCCGCGACGTACGTGGCGGTCCAGTCGCCGGAGACGGTGATGATGAGAGCCGGGTTGGGCGACTGCGCGGCCGCCATCTCCGGCGTGTCCGTGTCGGCGGCGATGCCGGGGACGTGGTTGCAGTCGCAGTGCACGCCCTCCGGATCGAGAATCGTCCGGAACTTCGAGACCATGCAAACCGGGATGGCCGCTTTGATGCGGTCCTCGACGGCCATCAGGTAGAAGGTCTGCTGGGCCCCACCGGAGCAGCCCGTGCACGCGATGCGCTCCGGGTCGACCTCGGGCATGGACTCAAGCAAGTCGAGTCCGCGGATGTTGTTCCAGGTCATGACCGTCTGGGGGACGACGCCGGCGGCCCAGTGGTAGGCGTGGACGCTGTCGGGCGCGAGGCAGACGTAGCCCATGCGAGCCAAAGCGATGAGCCGAGTCTGGACGACGGGGTGGCGATTGCCGTTCTCCCAATGGCCGTGCGGATGAAGGACCGCGGGCGCGGGGAACGTCGCCTCCGTCGGCATGTAGAGGCGCCCGGACGCGTAGTAGCCCGGCCAGGTCTGCCAGTAGACGCGCTCGACGGTGTAGCCGTCGCGAACCAGCTTGCCGCCCCTACGAACATCGAGGGGGCAGCGCTCGGGCAGCGGCCAGAGACCGAGGTCGTCGAGCACCGCCTGTCTGAGTTCGTTCTGGCGTCGGAGCCACGATTGGGCGTCCGACGGGGTCCAGGGCCTGGGTTGGGCGATCCGCTCGAAGTACCGGTGGTGAATCTCCCTCGCCTCACCGTCGGCGAGGACCCGCAGGTTCGCGCGCGCCTCCATGGCCGCAAGCGCCTCCTGACTGACATCGCTGTGGATGCTGAGCTGGTCGAGGACCCCGTCGAAGGGCTGCTCCGCATCGAGGTTGTTGCCGATCCGGAGTTGCACCGCGCGCGGCCCGCCCTCGCCCGTTTTGCGCAGCGCCTCGAGGCGTCCGTCGATCAAGAGCGCGGCTTCGTTGGTAGCCGCGTTGTAGACACCCGTGACGCGGCGCCAGCGGTTGTCATCAAGGCGCGTGCGCGAGATCAGCTTCGCCGAGCCCCAGGACCAGAGTTCGAAGGACATGCGCCCGGGCTCGCGGCCGAGGACAAAGCTGTAGCTCACGTTCCCGCCGGGACGGTCTTTGGTCATCAGCACCGTGGCGAAGCCGCCCTGACGCGTGCGGAGCCAGAACTCCACCGTGAAGCTCTCCGTCGAGTCGAAGGCGAGAGACTCGGAGCGCTCGAGTTCGGCGTACGCTCCATCGGCGAACCGCAGGCCGGAACCGAGCACGCCGCGCGCCGTCTCGGCGCCGTGCATCGTCCAGAACGCGGCGGCGGGCCCTCTGGGTTGGTCGTCGAAGCTCCAGGCGGCAAGGGCGTCGGCGTACGCCGCGCCCAGAGGGGTGACAAGCAGGGCAAGAACAAGCCGTAAGCAGGGTTGCGTCCTTTGAGTGCGCATGGCGTCTCCATCCAGGGCGGCCCGCGTGCGCCGTCCGCTTGGCTTGTTCCCTCAGAGCATCGCGCCACCTACCTCCTGAGACAGGAAAGCCTCGTACGCGACGAGGCCGGTCACCCTTGGGGCGATCGGCCTCGTCGGAAGATCGGATCGGAACGCGCTGACCAGCGCGTCTACTCGACCGCTCAGCCTCCGCTCGCGTCGGGGCTCGACCCGGTCGGGCAGGCGGGCGCTTCGCTCTCGGGCTTGTCGTCGGCCTTCTTTGCGGCGGCGCAATCGGCGCACGACTCGGGGCTGCAGTCGCCCTTACAGGCCGGTTTCTCCGACGAGGACTCCGCAGCCGTGTGGTGTGGGCAGGTCGCGCAAGCGTCCTCCGCGCACGCGCTCTCGGCGGCGCACGCGGCGGTCTCACTCTCGGACTTGGCCAGCGCGGGCTTGGCCGGGCCAACCACCGGGGCCACCGGCGCGCTAGCGGCCGGGGCCGCCTCGGCCTCCTTGGGCGCGCAGCCCACCGCGATAGCGGACACCAGGAAGGCCGCCAGGAGCGCGACGGCCAGCAGTACGAACATCCTCATCCGGGTTCCTCCTCGTTAGCGGGACGGCTTCCTCTGACGGCATTCAGGCCGCGGAGGTGACCTCGCCCCTATGGTACCACACGACAGTCGGTACCTGTGTCCACGGAGTCATACCCCGGTGGCCGGCCTAACCCGTGGCCCTGGCCCGGCCGGATGCGGAGGCGAGCCGCTCCGAGAGGGCCCGGATCGTGGCGTGGACGGCCTCGGGCGCGGGCCCACCGAGGTGTGAGAGGCGCGGCAAGACCAGATCCGCCGCCTGCCAGCCCGCGACGTCCGCGTCGGTGACCTCGATGGACAGCTCATACTCGGCGAGCGCGGCGCGGAGATCGGCGGGAGCGACGGACTCGCGCCCGGCGGCCGCTGAGAGGCCGACGGCGCGGCTCACGACGCTCTTCGCGGTCCGGAACGGCAGCCCGCGCTCACTGCAGAGGAGTTCGACAAGCGGCGTGGCCCCGAGGAACCCGCGCGACGTGAGTTCGCGCATGCGCTCGCGGTTCACGGTCAGTGAGCGGAGCGCGCCCGCCAGCACGTCGAAGCAGGGGAGACCTTCCCGCACGGCGTCCATGACCAGGTACTTGGTCCACTGCTGCTCCCGGTTGTAGCCGAAGAGGCTCCGGCCGGTGAGCGAGCGGAGCGCCTGGGCGCAGCCGGCGACGGCGGCGGCGCGCGCTTTGATGACCTCCAGCGAATCGGGGTTTCGCTTCTGCGGCATGATCGACGACCCGGAGCTGTAGCTGTCGGCGATGCGGAGGCAGTCGAATTCCGGGGTCGCGAGCAGGATGAGCGATGCGCTCAGCGACGCGAGATGAGCGAGGCCGAGTTCCAGGAGGCCGACGAGTTCGGCCTCCGCCTCACCGCGGGTGTGAACGGAGTCGAGCGAGGACTCTTCCACCCCGTCGAACCCGAGGAGTCCCGCGGTCCGGTCGCGGTCGATCGGGAAGGTCGTCCCATAGCTTGTCACGGCCCCGAGCGGGCAGCGGTTGAACCGTGCGCGCCACTCGGCGGCCCGTTCGGCGGTACGGATCACCCCCCCCGCGAAGCCGGCGAGGACGTGGCCGAAGGTCGTGAGGGTCGCGTGCTGGTGGTGCGTGAAGCCGGGCATGATCGTTTCGCCATGGGCGGAGGCGAGATCGAGAAGCGTCTCCGCGAGACGCCGGGCCGCGCTCGCGACGCCGTCCGCGGCGTCGCGCTCCCAGAGACGCATGTCGCAAAGGACTTGGTCGTTCCGGCTCCGGGCGGTGTGGAGATGGCCCGCGTGCTCGTCCCCGATCAGGTCCGCGAGAGCGCGCTCGATGTTCGAGTGCACATCCTCCAGCGCCGGATCGAGACGGAGATCCCCGGCCGCGTGCCGCTCCGCGAGCGCGTCGAGCCCCTCGAGGATCCTCCGGCCGGATTCGTCGGGGATGATGGAGCACTCCATAAGCATCGCGGCGTGGGCGCGGTTCGTGGCGAGGTCATATGGGATGAGATCCTCATCGCACGGGGCCACGCCAACGACGTCTCGCCCAGCCATGAACGCGAGCACCGCTTCGTCGGGCTGCTCGGAGAACATCTCGCCCCAGAGGCGCTTCGTCATGTTCGGGCCTGCCTCTCCGCCCTGAGAAACTCCGCGGCCCCGGCCTCGAGGAGAGCCCTGGCTGCGGCCTCTCCGGCCTCCTCGGGGGGAACCGTGGTCTCGGTCGCGATCTCCGCGCGGATCGGCTCGCGTTGGCGTTCCTCGCACGGCGCCGCGACAACCGCTTTCACGCAGTGGTACGCCCCGGGGATGGAGCAGTCGCCCCCGACGGGGAGACACTCCGACGCCAGCCCCAACTCGCTGGCGAGGGTCTCAAGGAGCGCCCTCTCCGCCGCCATCGCGATCTC
>CAZCER010000484.1:0-4399 GCA_964497385.1 uncultured Armatimonadia bacterium
CCCCGCACGTACTGCGCGTTCAGGATCTGGGCGGAGAGGATTCCGATGAACGCCATGTTGTCCCGGAAGCCGATCGTGTCCCGAGCGCGGCACTTCGCCACCAGGCGCTCGACCGCCTTGGGCTCGAAGAGGCCGTCCTCGGCGAGGCGGGCCGGGGAGAGGAGTTCCGTCACGTACTCGGGCGCGCCGTCCGCGAGAAAGCACTCCGCATCCGGCGCCATGTAGGGCTGCTTCACGCGGCGCACGATGTCCTCAGGCAACAGGTCCCGCACGGCCCTGCGCAGCGCCCACTTCTCGGTGAGGCCGGGCATCCGGACGTTCGGGGGGATCCGCGCGGCGCACTCGACCACACGGTGATCGAGGAACGGCAGCCGGTTCTCGACCGCGTGCGCCATCCCCGGACGATCGCCCTGCGCGTGCAGGATGTACGAAGGCAGGAGCGACGTGGCCTCGATGTACTGCGCCGCCGAGAGCGCGTCCCACCCCGCGACGATCGGCCGGATGTGCTCGCGGTAGGCGTCGAGTTCCGCCGACACGCTTGTCGCGCCACGGAGCGCCCGCGAGAGGAACACGAGGTTCTTCCCCGTTGTGCTGAAGCGCGTGCGGTGTGAGTAGAGCGGGTCGGCCGTCTCCGTGAGGCCCTCACCGAAGAACGCTTTGGCGTAGGCCTGCGAGGTCCCGACCGACATCGCGAAGTACTGGTAGAGCCTTCCGAGGAGAAGCGGGCGCCAGGCCGACTCGGGGTCCCGCGCCCAGAACCGGCGGATCTTCATCTCCTTGAACACATCGTACCCGGCGAGCACCTCGTCCGCGCCCTCACCCGTCACGACGACCTTGATCCCATGCTCCCGCACCATCTCCGATAGGAGGAAGAGCGGCGCTCCGGCGGTGCGGAGCACGGGCGCCTCGGTGTGGCGGATGAACTCCGGGAAAGCGCGGGCGATGTCCGCACGCTTGCACAGCAGCACATGGTGCTCCGTGCCGAGAGCCTCGGCCATACGGGTCTGGTGTGCGCTCTCGTCATAGACCGGGTCCTCGAACGCGACCGAGAAGGTCTGCGTGTTCTCGTGCCCGACGTGGAGCATGAGGGCCGCCGTCGCCGAGGAGTCGAGGCCCCCGCTCAGATACGCGCCGACGGTCACATCGGCCCGCAGGCGGAGGCGGACGGCGTCCTCGAGGAGCGCGCGGAGTTCCTCCGCATAGGAGCCGCGGGAGCGTTGGCCTGGCTCCGTGGGTGGGAACTCGAGCTTCCAGTAAGGCTCTACCTCGACGTGGCCGCCCTCGACCGTGAGTGTGTGCCCCGGCGGGAGTTCCTGCACACCCTCGAAGACCGTGTCCGGCGAGAGGGGCGCCCAGAAGAGAAGCGTCTGCGCGAGGTGTCTGGGGGAGATGCGCGGCTCCACGGCCGGGTCGGCGAAGAGCGCCTTGGCCTCCGACCCGAACAGGAGCGCCCCGCCGGCGACGGTGTAGACGAACGGCCGGACACCCATCCGGTCGCGCGCGCAGAAGAGCCGCTTCCGGCGTGCGTCCCAGATGGCGAAGGCGAAGTCACCCACGAAGTCGCGCACGCACTCGGCGCCGCGCTCCTCGTACGCCTGGAGGATCACCTCCGTATCGGAGGTCGTCCGGAATCGCCGTCCGCGCGCCTCCAGGTCGGCGCGGAGTTCCACGTAGTTGAAGACTTCGCCATTGAAGACGATGCGCAGGTTGCCGTCCGCGCTCGTCATGGGCTGGTCGCCGGTCGAGAGGTCGATGATGCTCAGGCGCGCGTGGCCGAGGCCGACGTGGTCATCGAGGTACACTCCCGCGTCGTCCGGCCCGCGGCGCCGGATGGTGGCGACCATCCGATCGAGCAGCTCCCGTGACGGGGCTGCCTGGTCGCGTAGGTTCAGCTTCCCGCAGATGCCGCACATGTTGGGCCTCTCCCGACATGGGTGGGCGAGGCGTCCCTGCCTCGCGGGCGCCCGGGCTTGCTTCGGGCGGGCCGCTCGCAACCCTCCGCGCTTGACACCCGGCGCTTGAGCTAGGATAAGGATAGCTGAGGAACCGGGCGGCCGGAAGCCTCCGAGAGGCTTCGCGGGGCGTCCTGTAGAGGAGTGTACGCTTGCAGCTTGTCGTGGTTGGCCTGAGCCACAAGACCGCGGACCTGGCGGTTCGCGAGCAGGCCGCGATTCACCCGAGTCGCGTCCGTGAGCGGCTCGCCGAGGCCCTCGGGGCCGACGGGGTCTCCGAGGCGTTTCTCCTCAACACCTGCAACCGCTCCGAACTCTATCTCGTCGGCGCGAACGGCGAGCCGGTTGCCGGCCCCGACGAGTTGTTCGCGCGGGTGCACCGTGTCCCGCTCGAGGCCGTCCGCGGCCATCTCTACGTCCTCCGCGACGCCGAGGCCGCCAGACACGTCTGCGCCGTGGCCTCGGGGATCGACTCCATGGTCGTGGGCGAATCGGAGATCGTCGGCCAGTTCAAGGACGCTCTCGACAGCGCGCGCGACGCGGGGGCCCTGAAGGCGACCCTCACGCGGCTCACCGAGAAAGCCCTCGCGGCGGGCAAGCGCGCGCGGACCGAGACGGAGATCGGCCAGGGCTTCCTCTCGGTCGCCTCCGTCGCGGTGAAGCTCGCGAGCGACGTCTTCGGGGACCTCTCCCAGGCGCGCGTGCTGATCCTCGGCGCGGGGCAGAACAGTGAACTCATCGTGGACCGGCTCTGCGACGCCGGCGCGCGAAGCATCATCGTGAGCAACCGCCGGTACGAACGCGCCTGCGAACTCGCTGAGCGCTTCGGCGGGAGCGCGGTGCGTTTCGACAGCTTCCCCGACGAACTCGCCCAGGCCGACATCATCATCGCCTCCACCAACGCCCCGCACCCGATGATCAACGCGGAGCAAGTGCGCGCGGTGCTCGGGCCCGATCGCGAGCGCCCCATGTTCCTCATCGACCTCGCCGTGCCTCGCAACGTCGAGCCCGCCGTCGGCCACCTCAGCGGCGTGCACCTCTATGATCTCGATGACCTGAACGCCTTCATCGACCACGCCGCCGAGCAGCGCAACTCCGAGGTGCCCAAGGTGCGGGCCATCGTCGAGCAAGAGGCGCGCGAGTTCATCACCTGGGCGAAGTCGCGGGAGATCGTGCCGCTCACGCTCGCGATCCTCGACGCGGCCGAGGCGATCCGGAGCGAGGAACTCGCGGAGTTCCGACGGGGCGCGCTCGACCTCTCGGCCAAGGACGAGAAGACCGTCGAGCGCCTGACGCGCCGGATCGTGCATCGCCTCCTGCGCGGGCCGCTCGAGCGCATCCGGGAACTCGCGTGCACGCCCGAGGGCGTCCACAACCTCGACGTGGTCCAGCAGCTCTTTGGCGTCGAGCCCGACATCGACGCGGAGGTCTGACCGGCCCGAACGGAGACGATCGTTTGGCGCGGGGAATCGCCTATCTCGTCGGAGCGGGGCCGGGGGATCCCGGCCTCATCACGGTGAGGGGCCTGGAGCGCCTCCGCACGGCCGATGTGGTCCTCTACGACCGCCTCATCGGGCCGGAACTCCTCCGCGCGGCGCGCCCGGACGCCGAACTCCTCTACTGCGGCAAGCGACCCGACCACCACGCCATGACCCAGGACGAGATCAACCGCGCGCTGGTCGAGAAGGTCGGCCAGGGGCTCACGGTGTGTCGCCTGAAGGGCGGCGACCCGACCGTCTTCGGACGGGGCGCGGAGGAGGCGCTCGCGCTCCGCGAGGCGGGTCTCGCGTTCGAGATCGTCCCCGGCGTGAGTTCCTCCGTCGCCGCCGGCGCGTACGCCGGCGTTCCCGTCACTCTGCGCGGCATCGCCTCGAGCTTCGCCGTCGTCACCGGGCACGAGGATCCCACGAAGGACGAAGCCAGCGTCGACTGGCGGCGGCTCGCGACCGCGACCGACACCCTCGTCATCCTCATGGGCGTCGCTAGCTTCGGCTCGGTCGCCCGGGAACTCATCGCCGGCGGACGCGACGCGAGCACACCCGTCGCCTGCGTCTCACGCGCCACGCTCCCCGACCAGCGCACCCTCGTCACCACGCTCGCGGAGGCCGAGCGCGACTTCGCGGAGGCCAACGTGAAGGCCCCGAGTGTGCTCATTGTCGGCGAGGTCGCCCGTCAGCGCGAGGCGCTCGGGTGGTTCGAAGCGAGGCCCCTCTTTGGGAAGACCGCCCTCGTCACCCGCACGCGCGAGCAGGCGAGCAGCCTCAGCCGGCTCCTGACCGACGCCGGCGCACGCGTGGTCGAGATGCCCGTCATCCGGATCGTCGAGCCCGAGTCCTGGGACACGTTCGACGCCGCGATCGATGCCATGGCGAGCTACGACTGGCTCGTCTTCACGAGCGCGAACGGGGTGGAGCGGGCTCGGAAGAGGCTCCGGGAACTCGGGCTCG
>CAZCER010000485.1:0-988 GCA_964497385.1 uncultured Armatimonadia bacterium
CGTCTCATTCAGCCTGGACGGGCCCACGGCCGAGATCCACGACGCGATCCGGAGCCAGGGCTCCTTCAGCGATGTCATGAAGGCGCTCACGCTCTGCCGCATCGCCGGCGTCCGCGCGACCACGAAGACGGTCGTGAACCGCCTGAACATGGAGCATCTAGAGGCCATCGTCCGACTCGTCTCCGGCATGGGCGCGAGCGCGGCGGAGTTCGCGGGGATGCTCCCGACCGAGCACGGCGTGACGTCGGGACTGCAGCCCTCGCCGAAGGATCTCGCGCGCGCGGCCGACGCGCTCGATCGCCTCGCAGGGTTGTACCGGGCCGAGGTGCTTCGTGACATCAGCTTGGGGCATGAGCCGTTCATGGTCTGTTGCGACCCGTTCCGGGGCTTGAGCTTCTCGGTCGACGTGCATGGGCGACTGAGCCTCTGCTGCATGCTGAGCGTCCTCTCCGACGCCGGCGACAACCAGAGCGACGTGATCGCGGACCTCTACGAGGAGTCGCTCGTGGATGCGGCGCCGCGTTTCCTGGCGCGGGCGCGCGCGATGCTCAACGGGCGTGCGAAGCTTCTGGAGCGGCGCGAGCCGAAGCCTCTGGAGCGCTTCCCCTGCACGCTGTGCGCGGCGCAACTCGGCAAGCTGGATTGGCTTGCGCGCCACCCCGAGTCCGAGTGGACCGACGTGGTGGGGGCGTTCCGTGCGTAAGGGGCTCCTGGATCGGATCCGCGGCAACTTCCGCGGGCCGGGCGATGTGTGGGTGTTTCTGCGAACGGCCGCGCGCGTGGCCGCCGCACACCGCTTGCGCTCGCGCTTGCCGGTTCTGGAGGTGCTGAGGCGGTTCACTCCGCCTGTGGGACCTCCGTGCCCGGAGGAGCATCTGGAGGCGCTTGCGCGGTACGTGAACTTCTGGCTCTACCTGCGCGTGTTCCCGGTCCGCTGGAACTGCTGGACGCGGACGTTGGCGCTGTTCGAACTCCTGCGGCTGCATGG
>CAZCER010000485.1:998-4351 GCA_964497385.1 uncultured Armatimonadia bacterium
CGTGACTCTTCGAATCGGCGTGACGAAGCACCAGGACGCCCTCCACGGTCACGCCTGGCTGATGCGCGGCGGGGAGCCGTTCATGGAGCCTCCCGGTGAGGCCCTGAACTCGCTTCGCGTGGTCATCGAGCACCCGCCGAAGGAGTCGACGTGAGATGGACCGGCCCCTCCGAATCGCGCATGTGATCACCCGCATGAACGTAGGGGGCGCCGCCGGGTTCGTGGTCGATGCGTGCCGGCTGTTGCGGCCGGATGAGTTCGAGTGCTCCGTGGTGACCGGTCCGTCGCCGGCGTACGAGGGCGACGTGTCCAACGAGCTTGGCTCGAGCGCGCGGCTGGTTCCGGTCTCGGCGCTCCGCCGCGCCCCGAACCCGGTCACCGACCGCGTCGCCGCGCGCGATTTGGCGCGAGCGCTCAAGGACCTCCGGCCCGATCTCATCCACACGCACACCGCGAAGGCCGGGCTGCTTGGCCGGTGGGCGGCGCGGAGTCTTGGGATCCCGTGCGTGCATCACATTCACGGTTGGTCGGGCCTTGGGGCGCGCCACGCTCTGGTTCGCGCGGCCTACGTCCGCGCCGAGCGCTCGGCGGCGCGCTGGTGCGAGCGCCTGCTGGCCGTCGCCGTGACCGACATCGACCTGGGTCTAGCGCATGGGATCGGCCGGAGCGAGCAGTACCGGCTGGTGCGCGCGGGGATCGACGTGGATGGGGTCGAGCGCGCCTCCAAGGAGCCGCCGGTCGGGTTGCTCGCGGCTCTCGAGGGGCGGCCGGCCATCGGGTTCATCGGACGGCTCTGCGCGCAGAAGGACCCTCTCACCTTTGTCCGGGCGGCCGCGCTGGTGGCCGAGGCGTGGCCGGAGGCTCGGTTCGTGTTGATGGGCGACGGGCCGTTGCGCGCCGCGACCGAGCGCCTGATCGGCTCACACCGCCTCGGCGAACGGATGGTTCGGGCGCCTGCGACGACGAGCGCGCCCGGCGTGCTCGGCCGGCTGACCGCGCTCGTGCACCCCTCGCGACACGAGGGGCTGCCGCGCCTCTTGCTGGAGGCCTTCGCGGCGGGGACGCCGGTTGTGGGGACGCGTGTGAACGGCTGCGCGGAGATTCTCGAGGATGAACGCAGCGGCCTCGTTGTCGAGCCCGGCGACGCCGGCGCAATCGCGCGCGCGGTGCTCAGGCTTCGGGTGGACGCGGGGTTGCGCGGGCGGCTCGCGTCCGAAGCGCGCGGGCGGCTGGGGCCGTTCGAGATTCGGGACGGCGTTCGGGACCTCGCCGCGGTCTACCGGGAGGTCCACCGGGGTCGCGCGCCTGGTCGATAGCGGAGGAACGCGCCGGCGCGGCGAACAACCCGGCGATCCGGACATCCTGCGAGGGAGCGCGCCATGCACCCCGTTGTGGTGGAGTACTCCGCCACCGCCTATGTGATCGCACCGACCGCGCCGCTTGAGCGGCTGCTCCGCGACATGCCTCTCGAGGACGTTGTGGAGGCGCTGGCGCGTCTCGTGCCGCTCGCGCGGAAGCACGGTCTGAGCCGAGCCGATTGGCTTCCGACCTTCCTCGTGGCGGAGGGCGGGAGCGGTCGGTTCGGCCTCTGCCTTGACGGCTCGAACCACCCGGCCGGCGCGCACGAGCGCCGGGTGATCGAGGAAGCCATGATCCGCCTGCATGAGCATGCGCCGACCGACGGTCCGATCGGGTACGACCTGATTCCTGACATGGATGGGGCTCCGCACGCGCCGCAGGCCACCTTCCGGCTGCGCACGGAGTACTGGCGCTGGCTCGCGGGACAGGTGGCCCAGTCCCTCGAGCGCGCGCTGCTCGAGGCGGATCGCGAGCGCGACGACCGCCCGGCCACGCCGCTCCTCGCTCGGGCCTGGCGGGGAGCGCGGGCGAACCCGCTGTCGGAGTTCGCGTCCAGCCTGGGAGAGAGCGCCACGCTGGAGTTCGCGCGCGACGTGGCGCGCGGCCCTGACGCCCTGCACCTTCGCGTGTCGGTCCTCGTGCATCTTCTGGCTCTTCGAAGCGTCCGATTTGCGAGCGGCCGGGCTTACCACGGGATCGAGGCGCTTTTCGGGGAACTCCTCTCCGAGGTTGTGGGAGAGTATCATCTCGACGGCCAGGCGGCTGTGCGTGCGTTGTGTGAAGCTCCGCGTGATGAGCGTCTGGAGGTGCCCGTACTGTGACCGAGGCGCCAGGGAGGCGGCTCGCTGGACGGCTGGACCATTTCGCTCTGCAGATCACAGGGCGGTGCAACCTGAACTGCCCGCACTGCTACAGAGCGCACGAGTCGCGGGACATGTCGGTGGCGGAGATCGTCGCGATCGCGGAGAGCATGCGCGATCGCGGCTACGAGTGGGTCGCCCTGGGAGGGGGGGAGCCAACGCTCCATCCGGACCTCCCCGCGATCACGCGCGCCATGCACGCGCTGGGCCTCCACGTCAGCTTGGCCACGAACGGAACCGACCCGGCCGCGGTGCGCGCGGCGGAGCCCGACGCGCTCTCGGTGAGTCCGGTGGTTGAGGGCTGGTACAACTACCCGGACGTCTGCCCGGGGATTCCGGTGGGGGTGAACGTCATCGTGCGTCGAGACGACGGCGAGCAGGCCCTCGAGACGGCCATCCTGGCTGCGCGGCACGGCTTCTCGAACGTTCAGTTCCTGCCGCTTCATGGCGTTCCCGGCATGTTCCCCGCGCGCAAGGATCTCGAGCTGCTGATGCTCGCCGAGCCCTGGCTCGCGGAGTTGGGGCTGCAGGTGGCTTTCGGCTGCGCCGCGTTGCGCGCCCTCGGGCTCATGGATAGTTGTCCGAGCGGCTTCGTTACGGTGGACCTCGAGCACGCGGAGAGGGGCTGCGTGTTCGAGTCCTGCCCCTACCACCACAAGGGTTAGGCGCCTTCGGCGCTTGGGGACGCCTCTTCGCAAGCCGCGCGGTAGGCGAGCCCCTCGGAATCGTCGAACGCGCGTCCGCGCCGGGCCGCAAGCGCCGCGCCGACCGCGAGCGCCAGAGCGATGACCGTGGTCGCCACAGAGCCCTCCGGGCCAAAGCCGCCGCCGGTCAGCCATTCGGGGCCGGCGGCCTTGACGGCGGCGACGGAGGGCAGCGGCACTCCGCTCACGGCCGCGCCCCATATCGGCCCGAGGGTGTAGTTCCAGGCGACGTGAAATCCGGTCGCCAGCCAGACTCCGTCCGTGCGGACGAGGGTGAGGCTGAGGAAGACGCCGATCAGGAGGATGTTCAGGAGGGCAAGGGCGCTCACTCCGGCGTTCATCCCGTGGACGAGCGCGAAGAGGGGCGCCGAGAACGCGATCGCGCCGACCTGGCCCCACGAGTGGGCGAGATTCCTCTGCAGGTACCCTC
>CAZCER010000486.1:0-4344 GCA_964497385.1 uncultured Armatimonadia bacterium
AGGCGCTCCGGTACTACTGGATGCTCTACCACGGCCTCCTGGTGTCTCCCGAAGCCTCCGAGCGCATCATTCGCGTGTTCCTCGACAACTCCGCGTGCGGCATCCTCGACCACAAGTTCGTCCATGGCCTCCTGGGCCGCGGGCTCACCTTTGTCCGCAAGTCCGGCTGGTACCCGCCCCAACAGAACGACACCGCCCTCATCTACGGCGATGACCGCGCCTACGTCCTCGTGGGCTTCGTCCGGAGCCACCGCGGCGACGAGTTCCTGCAGTACCTGGCTAGAGAGGTCGACAACTTCCTCGTCGAGCGCATGAAGTCGACTCCGCCCGAGGAGGCGGCCGAGGATCAGCCGCCTCCACCACCCGATTGGGAGTGACCCGATGCCCGTTCGCTGCAAGGCCGCCCTGTTCACCGGACCCGGCGAGGTCGAGGTCGGCGAGATCTCCGTCCCCGATCCGGAGCCCCATGAGGTGCTCCTGCGCTCCGAGGTCTCGCTCATCTCGAACGGCACCGAGCGCTGGGCCTGGTCCGGCCGGCCTGGGCGTCCACCCTGGCACCGGCGCTGACCGGCCTCCGCTACCCCGCCGTGCCGGGCTATCAGCGCGTCGGGCGCGTGGAGCGCGTCGGAAGCGCGGTAACCGTCGTGCGCGAGGGCGATCGCGTCGCGGCCACAATCGGTCGGCTCGACGGGCCCGTGCAGGCCTTCTGGGGGAGCCACTCCGAGATGGGCCTTGCGGCTGAGACCGAGTGCTACCCCCTGCCCGAGTCGGTCTCCTCCGAGGACGCCGCCGGCCTCGTGCTGACCCAGGTCGGCTACAACGGCGGCGCCCGTCCCCCCCTGGAGCCCGGCGCCGCGGTTGTCGTGATCGGAGACGGTCTTGTCGGGCAGTGGGCCGCGCAGACCTTCCGCGCGCGCGGCGCCCACACGATTCTCTGCGGCCGCAGACCGAGACGCCTCGCGGTTGCGGCGGAGCACTCCGCCGACGAGGTCCTGAACGCGCGCGAGACCGACGTCGAGGCCGCTCTCCGGGAGCGCTATCCCGCGGGCGTCGACGTCGTCGATGAGGCGGTCGGGCTGCTCGCGAACGTCGATCTCGCGGTGCGTCTCCTGCGGCATGACGGTCACCTCGTGCTCAACGGCTACCACCCCGAGGGCGAGCACCTGATGAACATCCAGTGGCTCCACGACAAGGAGATCACCTGCTGGGGCATGGCCGGCTGGACGCGCCCCCGGATGCTCGCGACCCTCGAGTGGCTCCAGGCCGGAAAGCTCAAGGTCCGCGAACTCGTCACCCACGAGTTTCCCGGCGACCGTGCGGACGAGGCGTACCGGCTCCTGTGGGACAAGTCAGACGACTTCCTGGGCCTCCTGCTCCGGTGGTAGCGGGCGCCTCCGCGGCGCGGCGCACCCTCGTTGTCTGAGGGCGACCCGCCGGTCGCGCCCTACGTCAAGCGGTGAGACTCGACCGCGTTGTCGTGGAGCATCCGCCGGGCGAGCCAGAGGGCGTGGTCCTCGGAGAGGCGGCCGTCCGCGACTTGGCTCGCCAGGACCTTTCCCAGGAGCGTCCGCGTAACGCGGGCGGAGCCGACGGCCATCTCCACGCTGGTGGAGTCCTGGGAGCACATCACCTTGTGCCCGGGGACGTACCCGAGATACGTGCGGAGCGCGGCTTCCATGTGCGAGGGGCTTAGGACGGGGAGCCAGCACGTGTCGATGTAGGCGTTCGGGTGGAACTTCGCGAGGTGCGCGGCCTCGTCGAGGTATGGCCAGCAGTGGATGAGGACGAAGTTCACGTTCGGATACGCGCGCATGAGCTGGGCGAGCGGAAGAGGGCTCGTGCGCGGGAGGTTGTTCGTGCCCACATGCACCTGATGGGGCCAGCCGCGGTCGTTCGAGAGCTTCAGGCACTCGTGGACGATCCAGTTCTCAAAGGGGCGGCGCGCGGCGCGGTTCTCGGCGGCGAAGTCGACGTCCGCGTCGGCCATCGGGGTGAAGTCGAGGTCGCGGAGGTACGCCTGCATCTGCTTCGTGCCCACATTGCCCGCCTCGTCGGCGATCTCGAACGCCCTCGCCAGGAAGGCGCGCCATGTCTCCGCGTCATGGGGCTCGATCCCGGTGCGCTCGATGGCGGAGCGCACGCGCGCGTTGGGCTCGGGCGCGGCGTCGATGAAGTCGTCGATCCGGAGGATGGGGACGGTGAAGGCGCGCTCCTCGCGGGCGAGCGCCTCATTCGCGTCCTCGACGAGGAAGCTGAACCCGATCGGACGGATCGGGCCTTCGAGCCGAGCGGTGCGCATCGCGTCTCGGTACCATGCGAACACGCCCTCATAGCGCGTGCGGATCATCCGGTCGATCCGTGGCCAGTTGTCGAGCGAGAGGGTCTCGAGATCGAACTCGTAGAGTTCGCGCAGGCCCGTGGCCACACAGATGAACGTGCCTGTCGACCGCTGGTTCCGGAGGTGGGGGAGAACTGCGGTGAGGACGGCTTCGGGCGCCTCGCGCGCGGCGGCCATGACGTCCGCGTGGCCCGTCTCGCGCAGGAGCGCGCCGGTGTCGAACCCTCCGCAGGCGAGAAAGCCGTGCATGTAGGGGCAGAAGAGCAGGTCGAAGAGGCCGACGCCCTCGCCACTGACTCCGGCCAGATCGTCCGCGCGGAAGCCCCCCGCGTGCGCGCCCATGGTCGGCAGACTCCCCCAGTGCTCGTGCGCGCAGAAGAGCGGCGTCGCGTCGATCCCGGCAAGCAAACCGACTGTCTCCATCGTTTCCCGCGCCTCTCCTCGAAGGGTCGCGACGCCCCCGACCAGTCCGGTCGCTCCGGCCACGAACTCGCGCCTGCTTGTCGCCATGGCGTAACCCGCCTCGTCCTTCGCGCGTATGGTCCTAGCGACGCCCGGCCCGCTTGACCGGCCTCCGGGCACAGTCTAGACTCACAGACGGCCCGACGGTCCTGGCGAAGCGGGATGCGCTCCGCCAAGGCGTTCGGGTCCAATCAGCGAGAGCGACCACACAGTGACAGCGATTCTCACACGGTTCAAGGGCGCGTTCCTCACGCACTTCCGCTCCTGGTCTCTCATCTGGGAGGTGGGCGCGTGCGCCGTCTGTGTATTGCTCCTGGTGCGCAACCTCCCGCTGATGTCCGCCCCGGGCCCGGCCATGCACCAGAACCCCGAGCCGCACAAGGACGTCGCGCTCTACCTCTGCGTCCTCGCGCTCTTTGTCTCCTCGCTGGTGGCGTACAGACGCTCCAACGCGCTTCGGGCCGAGGGCGCCTGGACGAACGTCGCGGAGGCCACCGACCACAGCGCCCTCCTCACGGGCGAACTGCTGTGCTCGGTTCTCGTCTCAGCGCTCTACTGCATTCCTCCGATTGTCTACGTCGCCTTCGCGAACCCATCGGCGCTGGCTCCCTCGATGCAGGACTTCCTCGTCCTGAGCGCCGCGATGGGGCTCATCATCGCCATCGCGACGGCGGTCTTCTATCTGCTCTCCGCCTATGTGCTCGGAGCTGAGGGATTCTCCGTCCTCGCGATCGCCATCGTCATCCTCGGCTTCTCCCGCTCCGACGTGCCGCGCGAGGTGGCTCGGGCCGCGGCGAAGCTCCCGGCGACCGCCGACCTCGGTCTCGACAACGTTGCGAGCATCGTCGTCCGCGTGGTGACCCCTCCGATCGAGGAACTCATCCGTGCGGCGCTCGACGGCACCTTCGCGGGTCGCACCGCGTTCATCCTCCAGGCCGTGCTGCAGGTCGGGCTCGCCGTGCTTCTCTCGTACTACGTGGTCAGCAAGTGGGGCTCCTATGACTGGCGGGAGCGCCGCCGCAAGGCGGTCTAGCGAGCGCGGCCCCCGTACGGGAGCACCCCCCTGGCCCGTCCCCCGCGTCGCCTGCTGTCGTGCTCTGCTGCTCGTCCTGGCGCTTTCGGGCGCTCCCACCCTGGCGCAGCCTCTCGGCGCCGACCCGACGACCGGCGGGCGCCGGATCGCCGAGGAGATGCGGAACACCGTCCGCCCTCGCGAGGACTATCTCCGCTCCGCGATGATCGTCGTCCGAACCGATCCCCCCGGCTGTGAGGCCGCCTTCGTGCGCGACGGCGCCGTCTACGCGCGCCCGGTCGCGGCGGGCCGCGAGGGGAACGCCCACCATTGCCGCGTGTTCGATCTGCCGGCCGCCGGAGCCGCGTGGCAGGTCCGCATCGCCAAGCCGGGCTACCGCGCGACCACCTTGGCCCTCACCGTGCGACCGCGGACGCTCGTGGACGTGGGCGTCATCCTAGCGTCCGAGTTCGAGGCCGACCGGATCCTCTACCCATGCGTCGGCGCGGGAGGCTCGGCCATCGCGTGCGTG
>CAZCER010000487.1:0-4344 GCA_964497385.1 uncultured Armatimonadia bacterium
AGTGTAGTCCTGGGCCAGGCCGGCGGCCGCGGTGGCCAGGAGGAGCATGACAGCGGTGACCGCCCGGGCTCCTGCGGCGACGAACCTCATCTGACACGTCCTCCACATGGCGCCAACCTCCTGATTGTCCGGATGCCCGGACTGGTGTGGGCCGGTTCGCGATGTCCGCCGCGGGTCCTTCGCCGCCCTACGCAGGGCCAGAATCCCCTTGACACGCGCCTTCCCATTCGCCATATTCAGCGTCCCTCAGCCCGGGTACCACTCCGCCGCACCGCGGCGCGGACCACGCAAGCCGGACCGACCGGCCTCTGGTGGCGACGAACACGCGACGCCAGGACGCCCCGAAGGCGCCCCCGAGGAGGCCGAACCCCATGCCCATCGTCCGAGTCGAGAGTCTCCGCAAGGAGTTCCTGATCGCCGAGCGCGACCCAGGCGCCTGGGGGGCGCTCAAGGGCGTCGTCCGCCGTCGTTACCGGACCGTCCGCGCGCTCGACGGCGTGAGTTTCGAACTCGCCGCCGGCGAACTCGTGGGCTACATCGGCCCCAACGGCGCAGGCAAGTCCACCACGGTGAAGATCCTCTCCGGCATTCTCGTGCCCAGCTCCGGTCGGTGCGAGGTCATGGGCCGCGTGCCGTGGCGCGACCGTATCGCGAACGCCCGAGACATCGGCGTCGTCTTCGGCCAGCGCACGCAGCTCTGGTGGGACCTCCCGGTCGTGGAGTCCTTCGAACTCCTCCGAGACATCTACCGCGTCGGCGCGAAGGAGTACGTGGCGCGCCTCGAGGAACTCACGGAGCTGCTCGCCCTCGCCCCCCTTCTCGATGTGCCCGTCCGCCAACTCAGCCTCGGGCAGCGCATGCGCTGCGACCTCGCCGCCGCCCTCCTCCACTCGCCGCCCCTCCTCTATCTCGATGAGCCCACGATCGGCCTCGATGCCGTCTCGAAGCTCGCCGTGCGGGACTTCATTCGACGGTCGAACCGGGAGCAGGGCGTCACGGTCGTTCTCACGACGCATGACATGGACGACATCGAGGCTCTCTGCAGCCGCGTCATCGTCATCGGCGAGGGCCGCATCCTCTCCGATGGCACGCTCGAAGACCTGCGCGCGCGCGTGAAGCGCGAACGGCGCCTCATCGTGGACGTCGGCGGCGCGGTGGACGAGATCGAGGACCCGGACGCGACCGTGGTCGAGCGCGAAGCCGGTCGGGCCACGCTCGCCTTCGACCCGGATCGCATCTCCGCGCCGGACCTCATCGCGCGCGTCTCGGCGCGCTACCCCGTGCGCGACCTCCTCGTCGAGAACCCGCCCATCGAGGAGATCGTGGCCGAACTCTACGCGAACGGCTTCCGCGAGGTGAGCGCGTGATGCGCGCCTACGGGGCCGTGCTCGCCGCCCACATCCGGACGCTCGTTCAGTACCGCGCGGCCGCGCTCGCGGGGTTCGGCACCCAGCTCTTCTGGGGTCTCATCCGAGTGATGATCTTCCGTGCTTTCTACGCCTCCACCACAGCGGTTCAGCCCATGACGGAGCGCGACGTCGTCTCCTACATCTGGCTGGGACAGGCCATGCTGCTGCTGCTCCCATTCGGCCCGGACAAGGACATCCGGAAGATGGTCGAGACGGGCTCGGTCGCCTACGAACTCCTGCGACCGCTCGGCGTATACGGGCTGTGGTACATGCGTTGCCTCGCCGCGCGGTTCGCTCCGGTGCTCCTCCGCTGTGTGCCCATGTTCCTTGTCGCGGGGCTCTTTCTCGGGCTCGAGGCCCCCGCGTCGGGGCTCTCGGCCGTCGCCTGGCTCGGGAGCACGGCCGCGGCGCTCCTCCTCTCCGCCGCGTTTGCGGCACTCCTCTCGATCACGCTGCTCTGGACCATCTCCGGGGAAGGGACGTCGCGGATCCTCGCAGGGCTCAACTGGTTCCTCTCGGGCCTGCTCTGCCCCATCCCGCTCCTGCCCGACTGGTTTCAGAGCGCGCTCCGCTTCCTGCCGTTCCGTGGCATGGCCGACACCCCGTTCCGCGTCTACGTGGGCCACATCCCGCCGTCGGAGGCCGGCCTTGCGATCGCGCACCAGCTTCTGTGGGCGGCGGCCATCCTGCTGCTGGGTCGCGCGCTCCTCAACTGGCGGCTCCGCGATCTTGTGGTCCAGGGGGGCTGAGGGATGAGCGACACGCTGCGCATGTATCTGAGGTACGTCGGCATCTCGATCCGCGGGCAGATGCAGTACCGTGCCTCGTTCGTGATGTCGGCGGTCGCCCAGTTCGTCACCATCGCCACGGAGTTCCTGGCCATCTGGGCGCTCTTCGACCGCTTCGGGAGCCAGAAAGGCTGGTCGCGTCCCGAGGTCGCGCTCTTCTACGGGATCGTGAATATCGCGTTCTCCCTAGCGGAGACGATCGGGCGCGGCTTCGACACCTTCCCCGCCGTCGTGAAAGCGGGCGACTTCGACCGCCTGCTCGTCCGCCCGCGGAGTACGGCGCTGCAGGTCGCGGGCAGAGAGTTCCAGCTCCGCGGCGGTCGGCTCGCGCAGGGCATCCTGGTGCTCGCCTGGGCGGTCACGGCGGTCGGAGTGAACTGGACGGTTGCCCGCGCGGGGCTTCTCCTCGCGACCATCGCCGGCGGCACGTGCGTGTTCCTGGGTCTCTTCGTACTCCAGGCCACCCTCTCGTTCTGGACCATCGAGACGCTCGAGATCATGAACACCGTGACCTACGGTGGCACGGAGACGGCGCAGTATCCGCTCGACATCTACCGCACGTGGTTCCGGCGGTTCTTCACCTTCGTTGTCCCGCTCGCGTGCGTGAGCTACCTGCCGGCCCTCGCCATCCTCGGAAGACCCTCCCCGGCGGGCACGCCGGAGGCGCTTCTCTGGCTCGCCCCCCTAGTGGGCGTCGCCTTCCTCGCCATCGCCTTGCGCGCCTGGCGCTTCGGCGAGAAGCACTATCTCTCGACCGGGAGCTGACCCCGGCGCCGGCTCAGTTCCGCACCACGACCTCCCCGAACACCCCCCGAAGCTGCCGCATGGTCGCCTCGGAGAGGTCGCACGCTGCTGCCACCGCGCACTGCGCCTTCGGGTAGCGCTTCTTGCGGACAGGGTCAGTATCATTGGCGACATCGACAAGGAAGTGCCGGACCTCGGCATCGTCGGCGCGCACGATCTCCACCCGGTCGAAGTCGAAGAGGTGAGCACCCTCGAACCCCTCACCCCTCGCCCTCGCGAGCCAGTTCACGCGGAGCGTGTCGCCGAAGTGCTCCGGCTTCGGGCTTCCGTGTGCGTCGAGGACCGCGACGATCTCGCCGCCCTGCGCCATCGGCTGGCGGCTGCGGCCGCACGCGCGGCATCCGCAGAACCTCGGCCCCCCGCGAGCGCCCTCGCGCTGCACGGCGTAGCGGACCAGACAGACAGGGCAGACATAGCTGTCCGGGTCACGTCCGTAGGTCTCCAGCGTGTCGGCGGCTATCTGCTCCGCTATGCGCAGGGCCCAAGCGTCCGGCCCCGGGCGCTTGCGTGCGTCCTCGAGGAGTGCAGGCAGCACCTCGGCGCCCTTGCGCCGCAGGTCAATGCCCGCGCGAAGCGCGCTCCTCCACGAGCGCCCGTGGAGGTCAAGCAGCAGGCTCTCGAGCGGCCGAGACCTGGCGCGCCCGGTGCGGTTGACGGACCGCGCCCAGTTCGGGGTTCCGGGGCTCATCATGGCCTCGCGGAGTTCGCCGAACGAGGGGCGGCCTCCCATCTGTGGCGCCGGAGCCCAGGGAGCATCGGCGACGGCCCCCAGCAGAAGCTCGCGGAACGCCGCGTTCTCCGTGTGCGCGGCCTCCCGCCGGAAGACCGCGCGCCAGTCGGTTGTGTTTCGCTTCCCCATGACGATGCCCCCCGCACCGTTGCCTGGTCGGTGCGCCCCGGGGACGGGCCGCCTGCCCGGGTGGAAGCGGGATGCGCCGTCTCGCGTCACGGCTCCAGGCGCAGGTTGTCCAGGTAGTACGTCGCCTCCGCGTCACTGTCACAGACGAAGCCCCACCACTGCAGCGAGTCAAACCCTTCCGCGCACGGGAGGCCTTCGTCGAGCACCGGCTCCCTCATGTCGGGCAGCATCACGGCGATGCTCCACGTGCCGTCGGAGTCGGCCCCGACGCCGAACTCGATGTCGACGCCGATCCACTGGCCGACGGGGATCTCCACGAGCTGCCGGTCTCCCGCGACGAGCCAGCCGCCGCGCAGCCTCAGGCTCGGGCCCACCTTGTAAGGGCTGCCCGCCGTGCGCCACTCGTGGAAGAACCCATCCGGGCTGTCGGCGCGGAAGTCGAAGTGCGCCGCCACGCGCCCTCGCCCATAGGCAGGGGCGTAGA
>CAZCER010000488.1:0-4339 GCA_964497385.1 uncultured Armatimonadia bacterium
GAACACAAGCCACCACGGGCTATGCAGCCACGCAAGCGCCGCGCTCGTCAACACGAAGAGCCCCGCTATCGACCGCACCCATCTGTCTACCGTCATGGCGCGCCCTCCTTGCTCTCGCGATGGTCCCGCTGAAATCCGCTTGGAGTAGACTATCGCATATGTATATATCTACATATCCTTATACCGTCAACCCATGAGCGTTCGGATGGGCGCTGCGAGCCAAAGGCGACCTGGCGCAAGTGGATCCGTTTGGGCTGCGTACGGCAAGGGTTGGAGGGACCCCAACGCGGCGCTTCCGGAGAACGCCCGCGTGAGGCTTGGCGGGCGGAGCCTACGCCAGAGTCAGGACCCGTCCGGGTAGGCGTCGCGGATCTCTTTGAACTCGTCGAAGTGCTCGAGAAGCGCGTCGACGAGTTGGGGATCGAACTGGGTCTCGCGGCCCATGCGCAGGTAGTCGTGGATGCGTTCCCACGGCCAGGGGTCCTTGTAGGGGCGTGCGCTGCGGAGGGCGTCGAAGACGTCGATGACCCCCACGATTCGCGCGAGCAAATCGGTCTGCGCGCCCGCCAGGCCCTGCGGATAGCCTTTGCCGTCCCAGCGCTCATGATGCTGCAAGGCGATGGTGGCGGCCGTCGCCAGGATGTCGAGACTCGACTTCCGCAGAATGTCGTAGCCGATCGTTGTGTGTTGCTTCATGATCTCGAACTCATCGTCGTCCAGGCGGCCAGGCTTCTGCAGGATCGCGTCCGCGATGCCGATCTTGCCAACGTCGTGCATTGGCGAGGCCATCCAGAGCGCCGCGGCCTGATCGTCGCCGAGACCGAGACGCTGGGCGAGGAGGCGCGTGTACTCGGCAACGCGCCGCACGTGGTTCGCGGTCTCTCGGGATCGCGTCTCGACGACCTCGCCGAGAGTCAGGATCGTCTCCCGCTGGCTGGTCGTGATGCTCCCGTACGCCTCGGCGACCTCCGCGTTGAGATGGACATTGTCGAACGCGATCGCGACGTGGGACGCGAACGCCTGGATTACATCGCGCCCGAAGTCCGGGAGGTCGCCGTCCACAGTGACGAGCAGCAGGCCCAGGGGGCCGCCCTTCCGCTCCAGCAGACCAGCGTAGCTAGGGCCCACCAGCAGGCTCGATCCGGTCTCGAGGGCCGTCCGCACGAGCGCGAGAGGCTCGCTTGGGAGCGCGTCCGCGACCGTCGTTCCCGCCGCGGCGGCGTAGGCGCCCGCTCCGGCCACCACACGCAACTCCCCGGCCTCCTCGACCGCCACCAGACCGGACTCGCACTTCACGCCCTGAGCCGAGCCCAACATCAGGGGCAGTTGGGCCAGCACCTCCCGGGCGAGGCTGTCCAACTCGCGCGCGCGCAGGAAGCGCCCGGCGGAATGAATGGTGTGCTCCAGCGCCTCGCGGCTGCGCTCGACGGTGATAAGGTCCTGGTAGCCGCGAATGGCGAGGCTCACGGCCGTCTGGAGTTTCTGGGATGTGAGTTCGGTCTTCTCCTTGTAGTCGTTGATGTCGTACTCGGCGATGACGCGCCCCTCCGGCGCCACCCCCGGCTGTCCCGTGCGGAGGATGACGCGGACGAAGCGGTTCCGGAGTTCGCGCCGGATTCGACGCACGGCGTCGAGCCCGGCCTCGTCGGTCTCCATGACCACATCGAGCAGGATCGCGGCGGTGTCCGGGTTGTCGCGGAGCATCGCGATCGCCTCTTCGCCCGAGTAGGCGCTGAGAGCGGTGACGCTCCTGCCGGCGACCTTGAGTCCCGACAGCACGGTCTGCGTGATCTCGTGCACGTCGGGTTCGTCGTCGGCGACGATCAACTTCCACGACCGCAACCGCCCGTCCCGGTCGGTTTGTCCGGGCGGGGGGGCGTCCTCCACGAGCCTAAGGGTGTCCGCGTTGCTTCCCTGCGATGTCATGGACCGCTCCCAACCGCACGATGAACGTCGTCCCGACGCCAAGCTCGCTCTCACAGGCTATGCCGCCGCCGAGGGTCTGAACGGCCAGGTTGTGCACCACGTGCAATCCCAGGCCGGTGCCTCCGCGGCCCCGGCCGGTGGTGAAGAAGGGGTCGAAGATCCGGCTCAGGTCCTCCGGCGCGATGCCCTTGCCGTCGTCCGAGAATCGCAACACGATCTCACCCGCTTCTACGCTCACGGAGATCGTCATCCTGCCGGCGATCCCGTCTTCGTAGGCGTGTATGAGGGAGTTTATCACCAGGTTGCTCAGGATCTGCGAGACCGCGCCCGGGTAGCTGTCCATCACAACGTCATCGGGGCAGTCGACGATGACCTCATGCCGCGTCTTCTTCAGACGGGGCTCCAGGGTCAGCAGCACCTCGTCGATGTAGGTGCGCAGGTTGAAGACGCGCCGCTGCTGGCTCGACTGGTCCGCCGAGACCTGCTTGAAGCTGCGAACCAGGTTCGCCCCACGCGTCAGCGAGGACAGGAGCACCTTCCCAAGCCGCTCAGACTTCTCCAAGAACTCCGTGAGCCCGGCATGGCCCAGCTTGCCCTCGTCGTAGAGCCGCCGGCACTCCGCGATCCGGTCGGTGAGTTCCGACGCCGCCGTCACCCCGACGCCGATCGGCGTGTTGATCTCGTGCGCCACCCCGGCGACCAGCATGGCAAGGCTCTCCAGACGCTGCGCGTCCTGCACCTCGCGCTCCAGGCGCTTCCGCTCCTCCTCCGCCCTCAGGCGCTCCGTGATGTCACGGACGACCGAGTAGGACACCGGACGGCCATGAAGCACGATCGGCGTAATCGTAACCTCCGCGGGAAACGTCGCGCCGGAAGCCTTGCGATGCACCCACTCAAACCGATGCATCCCACGTTGCGCCGCCACCTGGAGCATCTCCTCGGCCTTGACGTCCGACCGAGCCCCGTCCGGCTGAAAAGGCGGCGAGAGTTCCGCAGGGGTCCGGCCGAGCATCGCCGCGCGGTTCGGCGCCTCCATCAGCCGCGCCAAGGACTCGTTGCAGTCGATGACCCGGCCGTCCGCGATCATCAGCACCGGATCGGGCGTGGAGTAGAACACGTCCATGAAGCGGGCTTCGCTCTCGCGAAGGGCCTGCTCCGAGAGGTCCGCCTCAATCGCCGTGCTGATTAGACTCGCCGACGTCTTAAGGGCGTCGATCTCCAGCGCCGACCACGCACGAGGGCGCTCGCACGCGTCGAACCCTATCATCCCCCACCACTCGCCGAGGACGTTGATGGGCATCACCGCCGTCGACAGGAGGTCCCGACTCTCCAGAACCGCCCGCTCGCAGTCGGGGAACTCCGCGATGTCTCCGCAGACGAGCACCCCGAGCGAGAGCATGTCGGCCCAGCGCTCAAGGCCCACATCGGCGAACGTGAACCGCGTCTCCGGGGCGGCGGCAGCCCGCTGGGAGGGGCCGGGCGCCGACCAGGACGCCACCACCTCGGCCCCGACGCTCGGGCCTTCGCCTGGCGTGTTGCGGCACAGGTAGCAGCGCGAGACGCCAGCCGCTTCTCCGATCCGCCGCAGCACCTCCGGAATCCGCTCGATCCACGGCCCCGGCTCCAGGAAGGACTCGGAGGCCACCGCGATCGCCTCGAGGATGGCTTGGCGGCGCCGCAGTTCAGCCTCCGTCTCCTTCTGCGCGCGGATGTCCACGAAACAGAGCAGCGACTGCTCGGCGCCGCCCGCGGCAACCGACCGCAAGGAGCAGAGCACCGGTGTCTCGGCGTCATCCGCAGTGCGCAGGCGCCCTTCGACTTCCGAAGCCGGACGGTCTTCGGGAGGCGCTTGCACGCACTCGATGTAGTCCGAGTGAAGGTTGCCCACGATGTCCAGATGGGGCTCCCCGATCATGTCCGCCGCGGCGCGGTTTACGTCCGCGATGACGCCGCTCACCGGGTCGACGACCAGAATGCCGACGGGGATCGCGCGGAGGAGCGTCTGTAGATAGTCCTTGCTGCGGGCGAGTTCGTCTTCGACGCTCTTGTGCTCCCGGATGTCCGTGAGGCCCTCAAGGCGGTGCGGAAGCCCGGCCAGCGTCACCGAGGAGGCCGTCCGCAGCACCGGCACTTCGGCCCCCTCGGCGGTGAGGAGCGTGCACTCGCTGGGATGCAGAACGCCGTCGTCCAGCGAGGGAACGTCTCCCACAACCCAGTCGCTCACCGCGCACCCCATGAGATCCTCACGGGGACTGCCGACCATGCGCGCCGCGGCTTCGTTCGCGTCGACGATCACTCCGCTCGCGGCCTCCACCACGAGCACGCCGTTCGGGATGGCGTTCAGAATCGTCCGAACCTGCTCCTGACTCTGCCGCAGCTCGTCCGCGCTCCGGGGGTCCGCGCCCCCCGTCTC
>CAZCER010000489.1:0-4339 GCA_964497385.1 uncultured Armatimonadia bacterium
TGCGGAAGAAGGTTCAGCGTGGCGAGATCGAGTACATCCGCATCGCCGGGAAGACGCTCGACACGGACGGTTTCACGGTCCCGGAGGGAGGCGGGTCGCTCCGCTTCCGCGTCGGCGACGGAACCGACAAGTCGGCCATCATCAGCTTCGTGGAGGGTGTGACGTACAGCTTCGACGAGGTTCTGGAGATGCTGGACCGCGCCGGCTGCAAGGTCGCCAACGATCGGTACGCGGACACAGCCGGGGTGAGCGCGTCGCTCAGCAGCACGGGGACGCTCTCGTTCACGGTCCTGGACACCGACGACACGACGGCGACGGTCTGGTTCGAGGAACTCAGCACCGGCACCAACACACTCGAAACGCTCTTCGGGATCGAGATCTCGAAGTCCGGCGACGGCATCGGGGAGTACTTCAACGAGTATCTGAAACAGGCGATGTCGTCGGACGGCGCTCTTGGAGTGCGGACGACGGCCGGCGGAACCTACGACGACAAGATCGCGGCCATGCAGACCCGCATCGACGAGTGGGAGGAGCGCCTCGAGACGCGCGAGGAGTCGCTCTACGACATGTGGGCGCGGTTCGAGACGAGCATCTCGCGGCTCCAGACTCTGAGTGACGCGGTCACCTCGCTCTCGGCGTCGTTGGCGTACTCGTCTTCGTCCTCATCGAACAACTCGTCCTAGGAGGCGGGGCTAAGGTAGCGGCTCCGAATGACCGATGATTCCGCATAGAAGTGCCGCTGGCGGATCACGCTGCGCCAGGAGGGTGCATGCATGAGTGTCAAGAAGGCCTATTCGCGCTATCGCCAGGCGACGGTGGAGACCGCATCGCCCGGGAAGCTCGTCGTCATGCTGTACGACGGGGCGATCCGTTTCCTGAACGACGCGCTGAAGCACATGGACGCGAAGAAGCCGAAGGAGAGCCACTTCTCCATCGTGCGCGCGGAGAACATCCTCTGCGAGCTGATGTCCTCCCTGGACATGGAGCGCGGCGGGAAGATCAGCGAGAACCTCCTGGCCCTCTATGAGTTCATGCACTTGCGGCTGGTTGAGGCGAACATCCACAAAGACCCCAAACGGGTGCGCGACGTGATTGGTCTTCTCGAGGACCTGCGCGCCGCGTGGGCTCAGGCGGTCGAGGTGCACGCGAAGGAGCAGTTCCGAGCCAAGCAAGAGGCCTTGCCGCCGTCCGAGCGGACGCCTTCGCTGGAGACGGAACCCGCGCAGCGTCCGGCGGCTAAGACCTATCAGAAGACGAGGCCCGACGCCAAGAAGGATGGACCGAAAGAGGGTCCCGAGGAGCCTCCGCGAGGCTTCTCGATCGTCAGCTAGCGTCCCGCGCGCGCGAGAACCCACCAGCCCAACCGACGGCGCCTCCTCCGGGGGCGCCGTTTCGCATGAACGAGGAGTCGGGGAATGGGGTAGAATTCTTCGTGGAGGATGTAACGTTTCCGGCCAACGCGCGGCACTGCGTTTCAGACGACCCCAGGGGGCGTCGAGCAGGCGGATTGGCGAGGAGGAAGCGTATGCATGCCTCAACCATGGTCGCGAGGTTCCGTAGGCGAGGGACGCGTATGCAGCGTGGGCACACGACCTGGCAGCTCAGCGAGGAAGGCGCGGTCGCTCCCGTTTCGGCGGGGGTGCTGACCGACGAGGACCTTGTCTTCCGCATCACGCGCGGGGAGACGGAACTCTTCGCCACCATCGTGGAGCGCTATCAACGGCTGATGCTCTCCTCGGCCCTGCAGGTTCTGGGTGACGCGGAGGCGGCGAACGATTGCGCGCAGGAAGCCTTCATCGAGGCGTTCCGGTCGCTCGCGAACCTGCGTGAGCCCTCGAACCTGCGGGCATGGCTCTTCGGCATTCTGCGGAATCGTTGCCGCAAGATGCTGAGCCGCCGCCGCGTGCGTTGCGTCCCCCTGGACGACGAGACCGAGATCTACACTCCGAGCGGCGAGGACCACGGCGACGACCTGCGGATGGACGGGATCCGGGTCGCGATGAACGAATTGCCGAGCAGCTACCGCGAGGTCCTGGCGGCGCGCTACTTCGCGGACATGGATTACGATGAGATCGCGTCCTCCTTCGGGACGACGGTGAACAACGTCCGCGTGCGTTGCTGCCGGGCCCGCGAGCGGTTGCGCCAGGTTCTCGAGAGCCGGGGCATCGGAAGGGAAGCGCTGGAGAGTGAATCGCCTACCCCCCTGTGATCAATGGGTTGTGCGGCTCTCGGCGTACCTCGACCGAGAGGACCCCAACCCGGACGAGGTCAGCCGGCATCTGGCCGGATGCGAGGCCTGTCGCGCGTGGCTGGAAGCCGTGCGGGCCGATCGCGAGACGATGCTTCAGGCGTTCGCGCCGGAGCCGTCGCCGGCGTTCTGCGAGTGCGTGATGGCGGGCGTTCGCCAGGTGGAGCGCGCTCGGGAGCGCACGAAGGCGCGGATGGGCCGCTGGACCGCGCTTCACCGCTGGACGGAGATCGGTGCGGCGGCGGCCGTAGTCGCTCTGCTCGTCGGTCTGGTCGCGCCGGTTGTGAGCGAGGCGCGGGCGCAGGCGCGGGGGCGGCAGTGTTTGGCGAACGTGCACGAGGTGGCGGCCGCGACGCTGGTGTATGCGACCGACTACGCCGAGACGCTCCCGCCCGCGAACGGCTGGGACATGCGACTGAACAGCTACGTCCGCGGGATCGGCGCGTTTCAGTGTCCGGAGAGCATGGCGCTGCCGTCGTTTTTCTATGGCCCAAGGATAGGGGGCACCCGTCTGGCGTCGTACGCGCAGCCTTCGATGAGCGTGCTCCTCTATGACGAGCACGAGCGAAGCGCGGGCGTGTTCGCTCCGAGGCACGCCGGCTTGGGATCGGTGGGCTTCCTCGATGGGCGCGCGACGCTTTTGTCCGAACTGCCCAATGGCTCGACCGACTCCGCCTGGCCTGTCGGCGGGTAATCCCCCAGGCCCCAACCCAGTCCATTCCCCCTCCACACCCGGTGAGCGAAGGTGGTCTCGAGAAGAGGCCGCCTTCGCTCGTCGTGCGAATGGAAGTGGGTGGACTTCCGAGGCGCGGGAGTCCGGAAGGGGAGATCGCGATGCTCGTGGTCATCACCGGCGCGCAGTCGGGCGGAAAGACCGAGTTGTGCGCCAGACTCGCCGAGGAGGCTCGCCGTCGCGGACTTCCCTGCGCGGGGATCCTCACGCACCGCGAGACCGAAGGCGGCGCGCGGCGTGAGGTGGAGGATGTGGCCTCGGGCGAGCGCAGGGAGCTGACCGCCGCGGGGCGCAGCGGCGGAGGCCCCTCGCGGTGGCAGTTTCGAGGGGACACGTTGGCCTGGGCGAACGGCGTTCTGGCCGCCCCGCTGCCGTCGGAGTGCCTCCTTGTGGTGGACGAGGTCAGGCCGGTGGAGCTGGAGATGGGTGAGGGTCTGATCGGAGCGCTCGACGCGGTCGGCAAGGCGTCGCGCGCCGCTTGCGCGGTGCGGTCGGGGCTCGTGGAGGCGTTCCTCGATCGGGTGGGCTCGCCCCGCGCCTTCGTCATCAACCTGGACACCTGCGAGGCGTCCGAGGCCCTGGAGCGGGCGTCGGACGCGGTGTTCGCAAGCTAGTCCGGCCGCTCTCCCGCGAACGCTCCGGCCACAGGCCTGGAAAGGGCTTTCACTATGGCGCGTACGCTGACGATCGACTCAAGCATCCTCCGCGAGATCCTCGGGCTTGGGCTCTCGGACGACCTCCCGCATCGTGCGCTGGAGGAACTCTGCGACCAGGTGGGCGGCAGGCTCGCGGGCAGCCCGGGGCATGCGCGCGCCGAGGCGTGGGGGCAGCGGTGGATGAAGTCCGCCGGGCTCTCGCGCGTGCGCGTGCAGGCCTTCGAGACGCCGACTTGGCTCCGAGGCAAGTGCACGGTCGAGATCGTGCAGCCGGCGATGGGCGCCATAGACGCCCTGGCGCACGGGTTTTCGCCAAGCAAGGCGGACGTGAAGCTGCGCGTGGTCGACGCCGGGCACGGCCTTGCGGAGGACTTCGAAGGACTGGGACGCAAGGCCGCCGGCAAGCTCGCCCTCATGCGGCACGGGCAGCCGCAGGGCCGCAAGGGGGCGCACCGCAGCGTGAAGTACGCGAACGCGGTGAAGGCCGGGGCCGGCGGGATGCTCCTCGTGAGCGGCGCGGCCGGACATCTGCCGCAGACGGGCATGTGCGCCGAGGCGGAGGGGCCGATCCCGAGCGTGGGCGTCACACAAGAGGACGGAGAGCGCCTCCTGCGCGCTCTCGGACAGGGGAGACCCGTCACCGCGCGCGTGCGGATGACGAACACCGTCCGGACGGCGACGGTCGGCAACGTGCTCGGGGAT
>CAZCER010000490.1:0-4325 GCA_964497385.1 uncultured Armatimonadia bacterium
CCCCCCCCCCCCCCCCCCCCCCCCCCCCCCCCCCCCCCCTTTCCCCTCCTACGTCGGCATACGCGATTAGAACACGTGAGTGGAGTTCTGACGTGTGCTCTTCCGATCTCGAAACATCCGAAGTCGCCGCGCACCCACGCCACGTCCGCACCCGGCCGCCGCCGACTCATGGCGATGACCTCGTGCGACCCCGCCAGGTTCTCGCACAGCGCCCGCCCGATGAAGCCGCTCGCACCCGTCACCAGGATCGTGCTCATGGGACCCTCCTGTCCATCAGTCCGACCACCGGATGACTGCCTGCACCACGTCCCGGCGTGTACCCCGGTTGATCTCATCGAAGAACGCCGGCGCTTCGTCCGGGCCGATCCGGTGTGTGATCGTCTCCGACCATCGAAGCGCCCCCGACGCGATGTGCTTCATCACGGCGCGCCGGTTGGGGCCGTATCCGTCATCGCACGGGAAGAACATCGTGAGGAGCCTCCCATGCGCGGGAAGGAACTCGAAGGCGAGCGGCTCGGCGCCGTAGTTCCCCTGCCACACGAACTTGCCGTGAGGCTTGCAGAGCCGGATCGCTGGGTTCACGCACTCGCGGTTCCCGGACGCCTCGAACACCACATCGGCGCCTCTGGGACAGAGCCGTGCGACCTCCGCCTCGACATCGGCGGCGGACGCGTTCACCGTGTGGTCGGCTCCGAGGCGGCGCGCGATCGCGAGGCGAGCGTCGTCGATGTCCACAGCGATGACCGTGCATCCACGCATCGCGAGCCACGCGACCGCCCCGAGACCGATCGCGCCGACTCCGTACACGACCACCGCGTCCGTCACTTTCGGCTGCGCCATGTCCACTCCGACGAGCCCCACAGCGGGCATCACGAAGCAGCTGCCCGCTTCCTCGGGCACGCCCTCGGGCAACGCAGCAATGCCATGCGTCGGGTGCTGCCGCGTGACGGCGTAGGCCGCGTGCGCGCCGGAGACGGTGGATACGGTCCTGCCGTCCGCGAGCGCCATCGACGGCTGGCCCCGGTAGTAGACGCGGTCACCGGGCTTGAACTCGTCTACCTCGCAGCCAACCTCCTCCACGACGCCGACCGCCTGGTAGCCGGTGCAGAGCGGGTACGGGCCCCAGGAGATCCGGTTGCGGATGAGCGCGAACTCCGTCCCGATGCTCACTCCCGAACAAAGCGTACGGATCACGAGATCGCCCGGTCCCGGATCGGGCAGGCCGACCTCGGCGAGCGCGAACGACTGATCCTCGCAACACACCAGCGCTTTGGTCTTCACGCGCGTCGCTCCCCTCGCTTGGTTCTACTCCGGCAGTACGACCCGCAACGGCTCCCCGGTGCACGTTTCCTCGAACACCACGCGGCTTCCAACCGACACGCGCACCCGACTCCGCTCACCATCGCGCAGCACCTCGACATCGAACGCGTTCCCGAACGCCTTCACGTCGCGGAGCGCCATCGCATCCCAGCCCTCGGGAAGCCGCGGGACGCAGTCGAACGACCGCAGCCCGGTCGGGGTGATCCCGAAGAGCCCCTCCGTGTAGACCCGGCAGTACAGCGCACTTTCGGCCGAGAGGTGCCTCTGCCCGCCCTCAGGGTAGGCTTCCACCGCGTAGGGGACGTGGTCGCCGAGCAGGCGCCGCCGCGTGTAGGCGGCGAGGAAACTGAGCGCGCGCTCGGTGTCGCCGGCCGCGAAGACCCCTCGCAGCCCGTAGAGAGTCGCTCGGTCCCAGAACGTCTCCTGGCCTGCCTCCGTCGCAAGCCCGTCGTCGGTCCAGAGCCTGGGCGAGAAGAGGGCCTCGATCGTACCCTCGGCTCGGTCGAGGAGCCCCATGGTGAGCGGGACGCAGATCCACGCGCGGAGCACATCGTTCCCGTCGTAGTAGCGGTAGGTCTCATGGCCCTCCACGGTCGCCCCGAAGTGGCGCTCGATGGCCTCCGCAAGAGCGTCCGCCCTGCGGTCGTACTCGGCGGCCGCGTCGCCCTTGCCGAGTCCGCGCCCGAGGTGCGCCGCCCCGCGCAGTCCGCCGTAGGTCAGGCACGAGGTGTTCAGGTTCGCGTCTCCGGCGGGGAAGCGGCCCTCGAGTTCGTCCGAGTCGGAGGCGACGACGCCCTCCGGCGTCATCCGCCGACGGCAGTACTCGAGACACCACTCGATCGCTGGCCAGAGTTCCTCGGCGATGGCGCGATCGCCGCGAGCCAGCGCGAAACGCGCGGCCCCGTAGGCCACCATCGCCGCGTCGCCCCGGTCGCCGGCGCCGGCCCACACGTCCGTCCCCTCGGCGATGATCGACGAGGGGATTGGGGCGTAGTCGTCCTTCATGTAGCCCGCGAAGAGGCGGTAGCAGTTGAGGGACGCCTCGTTCCCGGCCTCATCGCCGAGGAACGGAAAGAAGGGTCCGGCGTACTCCGCCTGGTCGTTCGCCCAGATCGCGGCATAGTAGGCGCCCCCGCCCGGACCGTGCATGAGGCCGCCCTTGGTCTCGAAGATGCTCTCGGCCGCTCGGAGCTTCGCGAAGTCGAAGGCGCGGTTCAGGACGGGATCCGGGGTCTCGAGTCGGAGCGAGCCGAAGAGCCGCTGCGCATACGAGCGACGCTCGTGCTCATCATGTTCCGCGACCGCGGCCGCCCAGTCATGCCCAATGCCCGCGCTGAAGATGACGGCGAGGACATGCTGCTGCCCCGGTCCGAGGTCGCATTGCCCCTCCGAATCCAAGTAGCGGCCCATCGTGTACAAGCCCTCGACGCCGTGGGCCTCGGTGGTGAGGCTCCTACCCACCACCTCGACGCGCATCGCGGCGTCCGAATCGTTCGTCAGCACCCAGTTCTCTAGGACGGCTCTCTCATGCCGGTGCGCGACGAGCGTCCGGGTGATGCGCAGGCCCTGATCTGTCGTGCTCTCGATCGTGAGCGTCCCGTCCAGGCGGATTGTGCGTGGGCGCTCTCCCGAGACCCGGACGCCGTCGACCGTGATCTCGGGATCGGCCTCACGCCCGAACGTGTGACTGAGGCTGGCGTGCGTGTCGTTCGGGATGGTCCGCAGTGTGGGCCCCACGACCTGGCGGGTGAGCGTCAGGAGCCCGTCCTCGTCAACCCCGTAGCGTACGATGACGGAGACGAGCGGGCCGCTCATCTCGATGTGGTCCTCGTGCGGGAGGCGGGAGTCGCGGTCCACGCGCCAGGTGATGGCGGCATCCGGTTCGGGCGACCAGCGGTCGGCGGGCTGGCTTCCCGCGGCGATCCCTCCGGCAAGACTCATGGCAAGCACTCCTCCGACCAAGCCCAATGGCTGACCAACCTTGCTCCTCAGCCACACCCCGCGTCGCGGGGCTTCACTGCGGAGCGCACGGAAGCCTTCCTCGGGGGCAAGCCCAAACGGGGCGGACGCCGCCGATGGCGTCAGACAGCGATCTGGTCAGGAGGGGTCGTCTCTGGGGGGAAAGGGTGGGGCCTCTCGCGCTGGGTGTCTGGGTCTGGGGGGGGGATGGCTGATGGTGGGTTACGCGAGAGGCCCCTTCAGCTGTGTCGATAGCATACCCGATCTCCCCGTCGTGTCCACTCTTGGCGTACCGATGGAGGATTTCGCGCGGGATTGGCGGGGAAGGCGGTTCTGGAGTAGCGCGGAAGAGGACGACCGCCACTCCGGTGGCACTCGCACGCGGATAGGAGGCCCGACAGTGACTGCATCCCGCGCGGCCGTGCTCTGCCTTCTCTGCCTGGGTGGAGCGGCGGCCCCCCAAGCACCGGCCGGAGGCCCCGACATGACTGTCTCGCCTGAACGCATGCAGGCCGTTTACGATGAGGTGGAAACGCCGCACAAGTATGGGATCGTGCTAGCGCCGCCGGAGGGGAAGATGCTCGACTGCCCCACCGTCTTCCGCCACAACGAGCGCTGGTACATGGTCTACATCCAGCTCGAGGACGATCCGGTCGGCTACACGACGCAACTCGCCGTGAGCGAGGACCTCCTCCACTGGACCCCGATCGGGACGATTCTCCCGCGCGGGGCCGAGGGCTCCTGGGATCAGTGCCAGGCCGCCGGCGGGATCGCTCTCTGCGACCCCACCTGGGGCGGAGGCAGCGCCCTGGAGAGCTTCGATGGCCGCTACTGGCTCTCATACCTTGGCGGATCCCTCCCCGGTTACGAGACGCCCCCACTCTCGCAGTGCCTTGCGAGCACCCAGGACCCGACGAGCCCGGAGCCCTGGGAGCGCCTGCCGGAGCCTTTCATGGGCCCGGACGACCCGGACGCCAGGCCCTTCGAGCGGAACACCCTCTTCAAGACCACCATCTTGCGCGACCCGACCGCGACGCTCGGAGCCC
>CAZCER010000491.1:0-4308 GCA_964497385.1 uncultured Armatimonadia bacterium
ACGGGGGCATACCGCCGCCGCCGGGGCCGGCGGGAGCTTTGGACTCCTCCGGCTTGTCGGCCACGAGCGCTTCGGTGGTGAGTACGAGGCTCGCGATGGAGGCCGCGTTCTCGAGCGCGGAGCGGGTGACCTTGGCGGGGTCGATGATGCCGGCTTTGACGAGGTCGCGGTACTCCTCGGCCAGGGCGTCGAAGCCCTCGGTCGGGCCCATCTCGCGGACCTTCGCCACGACGATGCTGCCCTCGTGGCCGGCGTTCGCGGCGATCTGACGGATCGGGGCCTCGAGCGACTTGCGGACGATCTCGACGCCGACCTTCTCGTCGCCCTTGACCTTAGCCTTCTTGAGGGCTTCCTCGACGCGCAGGAACGCGACGCCGCCGCCGGGCACGATGCCCTCTTCGGTGGCCGCGCGGGTGGCGGAGAGGGCGTCCTCGAAGCGGTGCTTCTTCTCCTTGAGTTCCGTCTCGGTGGCCGCGCCGACCTGGATCTCGGCGACGCCGCCGGCGAGCTTCGCGAGGCGCTCCTGGAGCTTCTCCCGGTCGTAGTCGGAGTCGGTGTTGTCGATGGCCTTGCGGATCTCGTTCATGCGGCCGTCGATCGATTCCGGCGAGCCGGCGCCGTCGATGATGACGGTGTCGTCCTTGGTGATGCGGATGCGCTTCGCCTTGCCGAGTTGGTTGAGTTCGATGTTCTCGAGCTTCAGACCGAGGTCCTCGGAGATGAAGGTCCCGCCCGTGACGACCGCCATGTCCTGGAGCATGGCCTTGCGACGGTCGCCGAAACCGGGGGCCTTGACGGCCGCGGCCTGGACGATGCCGCGCAGCTTGTTCAGGACGAGGGTGGCGAGGGCTTCGCCCTCGACGTCCTCGGCGATGACGACGATGGGCTTACGGGTGCCGGCGATCTTCTCGAGCAGCGGGACGAGGTCCTGAGCCGAGCTGATCTTCTTCTCGAAGAGCAGAATGTAGGCGTCGTCGAGAACGGCTTCCATGTTCTCGCCGTCGGTGACGAAGTACGGCGAGAGGTAGCCCTTGTCGAACTGCATGCCATCGGTGAGTTCGAGGCGCGTGTCGGCGCCCTTCGACTCCTCGACGGTGATGACGCCGTCCTTGCCGACGCGCTCCATGGCCTCGGCGATGAGCTTGCCGATCTCCGCGTCGTTTCCGGCGATGCCGGCGACGGAGGCCATGGCGTCCTTGTCGGAGACCTCGATGGCCATGTCGCGGATGGCCTCGACGCACTTCGCGACGCCGGCGTCGATGCCGCGCTTGATGAGCATCGGGTTCGCGCCCGCGGCGACGTTCTTGAGGCCCTCGTGGATCATGGCCTGGGCGAGCACGGTCGCGGTGGTGGTGCCGTCACCGGCAACGTCGTTGGTCTTCGAGGCGACCTCGCGGACAAGCTGGGCGCCCATGTTCTCGAAGTGACCTTCGAGTTCGATCTCCTTGGCGACCGTCACGCCATCCTTGGTGATGTTCGGGGAGCCGAACTTCTTGTCGAGGACGACATTGCGGCCGCGGGGGCCAAGGGTGACCTTGACCGCGTTTGCTACGGCATCGGCGCCCGCGAGCAAGGCTCGCCGCGCCTCTTCGCCGTATAGCAACTCCTTCGGCATTTCACACACTCCTCATGTTCGGTCGCGTGTTCGCGGCAACTACTTCTTCTTCTTGCTCGCTTCCTCGATGGCATAGATGTCGTCCTGCCGGAGGATGACGAGTTCCTTGTTGCCGTCCTTGACCTCGGTACCGCCGTACTTCGAGAAGATGACGGTGTCGCCGATCTTGACTTCGATCGGTCCGCGCGAGCCATCCTCGAGGATCTTGCCGTCTCCAACAGCGATGACGGTCCCCTTCTGCGGCTTCTCCTGCGCCGCATCCGGCAGCACGATCCCGCCAGCCGTGGTCTCTTCGGCCTTGCCCACCTCGACGATGACACGATCACCTAGAGGCTTCAGCACTCTCCTCCACCTCCCTTCCTTTTTAGCGCTATGCGGGCGACCATCACGGTCTGACCCTCCTGATCCGCCGCCGGCGCTGGCCGGGGCGGACGACCGCGATGGCGCTACGCGCCCGCGGGGCTATCCTCTCCTCCGGCGGCCTCGGCCGAGGGGCCGGAGGACGTCACCACCTGAGAGGGTCGGACGACTCTGTCGCGGAGGGTGTAGCCCTTCCGCAACTCGAACACAATGGCGCCTTCGGGAGCGTCGGGATGGGGCGTGACCGAGACGGCCTCGTGATACGCCGGATCGAACGCGGCGCCGACGGCCTCGATCGGCTCCACACCCTCCTCCCGAAGCTGCTGGACAAACTGCCCGTACACCATGCTCAAACCTTCGTACCACGCGCTCGCTTTGTCCTCCTCGGAGGCTGCGGTGCAGGCTCTTTCCAGGTTGTCGAGCACGGGGAGGAGGCGCTCGACCAGATCCCCGCGCGCGCGGTCAGCGATCTCGAGGCGCTCACGGGCGGCGCGCTTCCGAAAGTTCTCAAAGTCCGCGCGGGCCAGGAGGTTCGCCGCGCGGAGTTCCTCGACTTCCGCCTCGAGCGCGGCGACCCGCGCCTCGGGCGACTCATCGGCCGGAGCCGCGTCATCGAGCGTCTCGTCGAAGAGCACGTCGAGGCCGACGCCGTTCTCGCCCCCGTTGACGCGCACCGGGATGGAGTTGTCCGGCTCCCGTTTGGCGTCGCCGTTCGGCTCCGCGTTGTAGTCTCGTTCGGACATGCCGCTTGGTTCCTCTCACTGCTCCGGAGGGGCTTTCGCTCCCGCCGGTTATGCGCTGGCGACGGCGCGCGCGGGGCCGGTCGGCGCGATCGCAAGCTCGCCGTCCCGCGCGTCGACCTCGACCACCGAGCCCTCAGGGAAGCGTCCCGCGAGCATCTCCTTCGAGATCGGGTTCTCGAGCATCGTCTGGATCGCGCGCCGAAGCGGCCGCGCGCCGTAGACGGGGTCGAACCCGGCCTCGCCGAGGAGGTCCTTCGCGGCGGGACGCACGTCCAGAGAGAGCCCGCGCTCCTCGAGCCGCCGTCCGAGGCGGCGCAGCATGAGATCCACGATCTCGCGGATCTCCGCCTTGGTGAGGGGCGCGAAGACGATGATCTCGTCTATCCGATTGAGGAGTTCCGGCCGCATGAAGCTCCGGAGGTCCTCGGTCACACGCTCGCGCGCTTCGTCCCACGCCGGTCCGGCGAGCGACGCCTCGTCGAGAGACGAGAGATGTCGGCTCCCGACGTTCGAGGTCATGATGATGACCGTGTTCTTGAAATCCACCGTGCGGCCCGCCGAGTCGGTGAGCCGGCCGTCATCGAGCATCTGGAGCAGGACGTTGAAAACGTCCTGATGGGCCTTCTCAACCTCGTCGAAGAGCACCACCCGGTAGGGCCTCCGGCGGACGGCCTCGGTGAGTTGCCCGCCTTCCTCATGCCCGACGTATCCGGGCGGGGCGCCGATGAGGCGCGAGACGGAGTGCTTCTCCATGTACTCCGACATGTCGATCCGCACCATCGCCGACTCGTCGTCGAAGAGAAACTCGGCAAGCGCGCGGGCGAGTTCGGTCTTGCCGACGCCGGTGGGCCCGAGGAAGATGAACGACCCGAGCGGGCGGTTCGGATCCTGCAGGCCCGCGCGCGACCGGCGGATGCACTCGCTGACGGCCTGGACGGCTTCGTCCTGGCCTTTGACGCGCTGGTGAAGGAGTTCCTCCATGCGGAGCAGCCGGTCGGTCTCGGCCTCGAACATGCTCGCAACCGGGATGCCCGTCCAGGCGGAGACGACCTCGGCGATCGTCTCGGCGTCGACGGGGCGCTCCCCCCCCGTCTCCTCCAGCCATGCGTCGCGGGCGGCGCAGTACTCGGCCTGGAGGCGGTCCGCCTCCTCGCGGAGTTGCTGGGCGCGGGCGAAGTCGCGCGCCTCGACGGCAGCGGCCCCGCGCTGGGAGATCCGCGCGAGGCGCTCCTCCATCTCGACGAGTCCCGCCGGAGCGTTGGCTTGCGCCATGCGCAGCTTGCTCGCGGCCTCGTCCATAAGGTCGATGGCTTTGTCGGGCAGGAAGCGCTCGGTGAGGTAGCGCGCCGAGAGGGACGCGGCCGCCTCGAGGGCCTCGTCCGTGATCCGCACGCCGTGGTGCTCTTCGTAGCGCGGGCGGAGCCCCTTGAGGATCTCGACCGTGACGGGGACGGACGGCTCCTCGACGAGGACGGGGGCGAAGCGGCGCTCGAGGGCGGCGTCTTTCTCGATGTGCTTGCGGTACTCGTCGAGGGTCGTCGCGCCGATGCACTGGAGATCCTCGCGCGACAGAGCCGGCTTCAGCATGTT
>CAZCER010000492.1:0-4296 GCA_964497385.1 uncultured Armatimonadia bacterium
CGGCCTCGCAGTAGGAAGGCGCGAGATAGACGCCGCGCTCCAGCATGGCGTGGAAGAAACGCGCGTAGGCGGACGAATCGGCGCGGGAGGCGTCCGCCGCGTTCGCGATCGGCCCCTCGGCGAAGAACGCGGTCATCATCGAGCCGACGCGGTTCACCGTGCCCGCCACGCCCGCGGACCGGGCCGCGGACCGCAGGCCCTCGGCAAGGGCCGCGCCTTTGCGCTCGAGGTCCTCGTAGACGCCCGGCTCGGCGAGAGCTTCGAGCACGGCGGCCCCGGCGGCCATGGCGACGGGATTGCCGGAGAGCGTCCCCGCCTGGACGGCCGGCCCGAGCGGAGAGACCGATCCCATGATCGCGCGCCTTCCGCCGTAGGCCCCTACGGGGAAGCCGCCGCCGATGATCTTCCCGAGAGTGGTCATGTCGGCCTCGACCCCGTACAGCTCCTGCGCGCCGCCGGGGGCGACCCGGAAACCGGTGATGACCTCGTCGAGGATCAGCACGGCCCCGCGCTCGGTCGCGAGGCGGCGGAGGCCCTGGAGGAAGCCCTCGGCGGGCGGGACGACGCCCATGTTTCCCGCGATGGGCTCGACGATGACCGCGGCCACCTGGCCCTCGTTGGCGTCGAGGAGGGCGGTCACGGAGTCGAGGTCGTTGTACTCGGCGGTGAGGGTCTCGCGGGCGTAGGCCTCGGGCACTCCGGCGCTGTCGGGCACGCCGTACTGCATGCCGGTGGAGCCGGTCTTCACAAGGAGGCCGTCCGCGTGGCCGTGCCAGCAGCCGTTGAACTTGACGACCTTCGGTCGGCCGGTGTGGGCGCGCGCGACACGGATGGCGCTCATGGTGGCTTCGGTGCCGGAGTTCACCATGCGGACGAGTTCGACGGAGGGGAAGCGCTCCGCAACGAGTTCGGCGAGCCGCACCTCGGCCTCGGTCGGCGCGCCGTAGCTGGAGCCTCGGCGGAGGGCCCGCTCCGCGGCGGCTACCACGCGGTCGTCGGCGTGCCCGAGGATGAGCGGCCCCCAGGACATCACGAGGTCGATGTACTCGTTCCCGTCCACATCGCGGATGCGGCTGCCCTTCGCGCTCTCGATGAAGCGCGGCGTCCCCCCAACTGACCGGAAGGCCCGGACGGGTGAGTTCACGCCCCCCGGAATCAGCTTCCGCGCGCGCTCAAACAGCTCCGCCGATCGACTCGTCACCTGTCGTTCATCCCCTCGTCCGCCGGTAGACCGGCGTCGACTTCTTGAGTTCTCTTACGCTCCGCAGAAGAGTGTAGTCCTTCGCGGCGCAGGACGCCGCCAACTCCCGGATCGTTCGCTCGGCGGCCTCCATGTCGGGCGCGTGGACCATGCTGTAGAGGTTGTACGGGAAGCCCTCGAAGGTCGGGCGGACGTAGCAGTGGCTCACCGCCGGGCTCGCGACGAGCGCGGCTCCGACTTCGTCGAGGCGCTCCTCGGGCACATTCCACACGACCATCACGTTGCCCTTGACGCCCGCTTCGCGGTGCGCGAGCCGGAAGCCCATGCGACGGATGACGCCGGCGTCGCGCAGGGCGGTCACGCGCTCGAGAAACTCCGTCTCTTGCATCCCTACGGACGCGGCGAGGTCGGCGTAGGGGCGCTCGGTGAGAGGGATCCCCTTCTGGAGCGCCTCGAGCACGCGCCAGTCTCGGTCGCCGATCTCGGCCATCAGCCGCTCACCTCGAAGACCGCGCGGAGCTTCAGCACCCGGCCGGACGGGAGGTCGCGAATGGGCCCGAGGCCGGTGCGCGCCTCGACCTCGCGGAGAATCTCCGCGACGCGCGCGCGGCTCTCGGCGACGAGGGTGAACCAGACGTTCACGGGGTGGTCGCGGAGGTAGTTGTGCGTGACCTCGTCGTAGGCGTTCAGGATCGCGGCGACCTCATCCACGCGCTCGGGCGGAACGGTGAGGCAGGCGAGGGTTGTGACGTAGCCGAGGGCGCGCGGGTTGAGGACGGGGCTCGCGTCCCGGAGCACGCCGCGGTCGCGGAGCGCCCGGAGGGCGGCGAGCACTTCGTCCTCGGTCGCGGCGAGGCTCTCGGCGATCCGGAGGTAGGGGCGCTCGCGGACGGGGAAGTCGTCCTGGACGGCCTGCGCGACCTGTCGCTCGAACTCAGTCACCGGCGGCCGCGCTCCCTTCGGCGGGGCGGTAGAGGCACCAGGGCTCCTCGGCCATGTAGTCGCCGCCGGAGTAGTAGTAGGCGCGGGCCCGGCAGCCTCCGCAGATGTCGGCGCAGTCGCAGGCCCCGCAGCGGCCGCCGAGCTTGCCTTCGCGCAGGGTCTTGAAGACCTCGCTCGACGCCCAGATCTCGGGGAAGGGGGTCTCGCGCACATTGCCGACCTTGATCGGGAGATAGGGGCAAGGCTGGACTTCGCCGTTCGGGATGATGACGCAGTAGCTGGTTCCGGCGAGGCAGCCTTTGGTGAAGCGCATGGGGATGCCCTTCTTGCGGGCGATGCGCATGAAGTGCGGGGCGCAGGTGGGCTTGAGTTCGATCTCGACCTCCCGCTGCTTCTTGAGGATGTCCGCGAGGAGCTTCTCGTACTCGCGGGCGTTGAGGGATTCGGACTCGATGTCCTTCCCGCGACCGGTCGGAACGAGGAAGAAGATGTGGTGCCCGACGGCGCCGAGTTCCACGGCGAAGTCGGTCATCTTGGTGATGACGTCGGCGTTGCGCTCGGAGACGGTGGTGTGGATCTGGAACGGGAGGCCGGCCTCGCGGCAGTGCTTCATGCCCTGGATGGAGGCCTCCCACGCGCCCTCCATCGCGCGCCATCGGTCGTGGATCGCGGGGTCGAGGTGGTCGAGGCTTACGCCCACCCGCGCGGCTCCGGCCTCCTTCAGGTTCGCGGCGACCTCGGGGGTGATGAGCACCCCGTTCGTCCCGAGCACGACGCGCAGCCCGACGCTCCGGCCGTGGCGGATGAGGTCATAGACGTCCTCGCGCATGAGGGGCTCTCCGCCGCTGAGGACCAGGATGCGGAAGCCGGCCTCGGCGATGCCCGAGATGAGGGTCTTGCCCTCGTCGGTGGTGAGTTCGTCCGGATCGGGCTCGGCTCCGGCGGAGCGGTAGCAGTGCACGCAGTGCATGTTGCAGCGACGCGTGGTGTTCCACGAGATGATCATCGGTCGGTCTCCTTGAGCCAGGCGGCCGCGTCGAGCGCGTGGTAGGTGAGGATGAAGTCCGCGCCGGCGCGCTTGATCGCGGTGAGGATCTCGAGCGCGACGCGGCGCTCGTCGATCCAGCCGTTCGCGGCGGCGGCCTTCACCATCGAGTACTCGCCGCTCACATTGTACGCCGCCACGGGTGCGGGGAAGGCGCGCGCGACCGAAGAAAGCACGTCGAGGTACGCGAGGGCCGGCTTCACCATGACGATGTCGGCGCCCTCGTCGAGGTCGGCGGCCACCTCACGGAGCGCCTCGCGCGCGTTCGCCGGGTCCATCTGGTAGCCGCGTCGGTCGCCGAACTGGGGGGCGGAGTCGGCCGCGTCGCGGAACGGGCCGTAGAAGGCGGAGGCGTACTTCGCCGCGTACGAGAGGATCGCGGTCTCCGCAAAGCCGTTCGCGTCGAGCGCGCCCCGGATGGCGCCGACGCGTCCGTCCATCATGTCCGACGGCGCGACGATGTCCGCGCCGGCCTGGGCGTGCGAGAGGGCGACGCGCGCGAGCAGCCCGAGCGTCGCGTCGTTGTCGACCTCGCCGTCGCGGATGACGCCGCAGTGGCCGTGGCTGGTGTACTCGCAGAGGCACACGTCGGTGAGGACGCAGAGATCCGGGTGCGCGGCCTTGATGGCTCGGACGGCTCGCTGCACAGCCCCGCGCTCAGACCATGCCTCCGTGCCCATCTCGTCCTTCGCCTCGGGGATGCCGAAGAGGAGAACGGCGGGCACGCCGGCCTCGACGACCCGACCCACCGTGCGGACGACCTCATCGACGGAGTGGTGGTGATTGCCGGGCATGCTCGGGATCTCCCGGCGCACGCGCTCGCCGGGGACGACGAACAGGGGGTAGACGAAGTCGTCGGGGCGGAGATGCGTCTCGCGCACCAGGCTTCGGATCGCCTCGCTCTTGCGCAGCCTGCGGGGTCTCTGTTGCGGGAACACGGTTGGTCCTCTCGCGTGATGACTGAGCCTCTCACAACTGGTGTACGGAGGGGCCGCATTGGGAGGACCGCCGAAGGCGGTGGGCCCCAAACCGGCCCATTGCATGGAGCGGCGTGCCTCCGGCTCCATGTGCGAAGCTGCTGGCGTCGGTAGGCCGGTTGGGGTCCCTC
>CAZCER010000493.1:0-4292 GCA_964497385.1 uncultured Armatimonadia bacterium
TCGAACCCGTGCGGTCGCACGACGCGGTCGTCCGCACGGAAGGCGCGGTCAGAAGGCGACACCGCCGCCCGGTCCTCGGGAAGGGGCGCGGCGAGCACCGTGAAGGGCTGCTCGATCCGGTCCCCGACCGCCCCGCCGCCCGTGAGCGTGGTGCTCAGCGCGTAGAACCCCGGCTCGATCGGCAGGTCCAGATCGGCCGGCGCGGCCGCCTCTCCACCCGGCGGAACGCGCACCCGCAAGGTTGAGGCCTGCGCGGCGAGGCGACCGCTCTCGGTCCTGACCTCGAACCCCACCTCGCACGTCAACTCGGACTCCGAGAGGTTGCGGATCACCGCGCCAACCTCCGGGGCCGGCCCCCGCGCGGGGTAGGAGAACCCCTCCAGCCCCGCCCGGACAAGCGCGACAGGGCTCCGCAGGGCCGCCAGAAGCGTCTCGGCGGAGGCGGCAAGGCGCGCGTCCGGCGCCATGCCCAACTCGATCGCTGCGCCCGTTCCGTCATTCGGCAGGCGAAGACGCGCCACGCAGCCCAGGACAGCGCTCCGCCGGTCGGTCGCGAGGATCAGCGGAACGAAGCGCTCCGCGGGCCCGTCTCCGAGCGAGGCTCCTCGCGGGCCCGGTGTGAAGGCCCAGACGTTGGCTGCGAGCGCGGGATCGGGGCAGGAAACGCCCCGTGCCTCTCCCTCAGGGGTGGCCCTCCATCCCGTGGCGCCCTCGACGTGGAAACCGCGTTCAGACGCCTCAGGCCGCCCCACGACGAGCGCGCGCCAGCCTCGCTTCCGGAGGTCTGACGCGGCCTGGCCCGCCTCCCGCCCGACGACGCCCTCGTCGGGCAGCACGAGGATGCCCGGAGGCCCCCCGACGCCGTGCAGGTCGGCGGCGCGAATCGACCGCCACGGTTCGCCCTTGACCGCGCGCGCCAGGCCGCTCACCCCCGCGAGCCAGTCGGCGGCGACGGAGTCCGCCAGGAAGAACACGGGCGCATCGGAGCGCGCGGCCCCGCAGAGAAGGAGCGCGCCAAGCAGGGCCGCCGCGGGGAACGACGTCGCCAGTGTGTGATGGTGGATCAGTCCGCGAGTCATGGGCACCGAAGGGTGTTTCGCGGTTTGGCGTCCGAGGGCCTGCGGCGTGGCCGCATGGCCCGAGGGCCTGCTATAATCGGCGTTCCGCCCGCAGGTCGGCGACGGCGGACACGAAGGAGGCTCATCCATGACGTATCGCATCGCCCACATTCCCGGAGACGGCATTGGTCCCGAGGTCTGCCGCGAGGCCTGGAAGTGCGTTCGCGAGGCGAGCGGCAAGGCGGGGCTCAGCCTGGAGGTCCGGGACTACGACCTGGGAGGCGAGCGGTTCCTCCGCACCGGCGAGGTGCTCTCGGACGCCGCCCTCGCGGAACTCACCCGGTTCGACGCCATCTTCCTCGGCGCGGTGGGCACGCCGGACGTGAAGCCCGGGGTGCTGGAGAAGGGCCTCCTCCTGAAGCTGCGGTTCGAACTCGACCAGTACATCAACCTGCGGCCCATCAAGCTCTACCCCGGCGTTCAGACGCCGCTGCGGGACAAGGGCCCCGAGGACATCGACCTGGTCGTCGTCCGCGAGAACACCGAATGCCTCTATACGGGCGTGGGCGGGATCATGAAGCAGGGCACGCCGGACGAGGTCGCGCAACAGACGGCCGTCTACACGCGCAAGGGCACCGAGCGCTGCGTCCGCTGGGCGTTCGAACTCGCGCGCACGCGCCCCGAGAAGCAGCTCACCCTGGTGGACAAGGCCAACGTCCTGACGTACGGGCACGACCTGTGGCGTCGGGTGTTCGAGGAGGTCGGCGCCGAGTATCCGGACATCGCGCGGGACGCCGTCTTCGTCGACGCGTGCTGCATGTACCTGGTGGAATGCCCGCAGCGGTTCGACACGGTGGTCACCTGCAACATGTTCGGAGACATCATCACGGACCTGGGAGCGAGCATCCAGGGGGGAATCGGCATCGCGGCTTCGGGGAACCTCAACCCCGAGGGCGTCTCCATGTTCGAGCCCGTGCACGGCTCCGCCCCGCAGTTCGCCGGCAAAAACGTGGTGAACCCGCTGGCCGCGATCCTCGCGGGCGGCATGATGCTCGAGCACATGCGCTCCGCAAGCGAGACCGAGGCGGACGCGGCGGCGCGACGCAAGGCGGCAGGGCTGGTGGACCAGGCGGTCACTCAGGTGCTGGCGGAGGGCAAGCTGCCGGACCTTTCGGTGAACAGCGGGGTGGGCACGGACGAAGTCGGGGACATGATCGCCCAGAGGATCGCGGACATCGGGTAGGGACTTCGCCGCGAAGACGACGGAGGAGGGGTCGCGCAGACGGAGCGGCGAGCGGGGCCGTCTCTAGACCGACAGGGCCCGGGCGATCTTCGCGGCGTCGGCGCCGTTCTCGGAGCCCGAAAGCTCCTCGATCCAGCGCATCAGGTCGATGTCGATCGAAAGAAACGTGATGCGGAGGCGGTGCAAAGCCCGCGCGTGGTGCGGGCGGCAAGGCAGACCCGCCATGTCCCGCTTGCTCAGGCGGCAGCAAGCCTCCACGGTGCCCACGACGGTGAGACGCCGGCCGGTGTCAGCGTGACGCCGGTAGGGCTTCGCGATCTCCAGGCACACCATCGTGCCGCAACCCCAACCCTCGTCGGTCAGGACCACGGCATCCCGCGTGGTCAGGCACTCGGCGATGGCGCAGTGATGGGGATGCGGCTCGGCGTCGCGGCCGAGCGGGCCGATGGGTGACACGCGCACTGGGAGGGGTACTCCCAACGTCGCGCCAGAATGTAGACGGTCGTGCTCTCGCATCAGTTCAGTCTTTCCCATTCTTTCCAGCGGGGAAGTCTACTGAGTCCTTTCGGTGACTGTCAACGCACCCTTGAGTGCTTCGACACCGTTCTTAAGTTACCCGTTTCGGTCGCCGTTCCCCGCGAAAGCGCGCAGCATGTCGACCGGAACCGGGAAGATCGTCGTCGAGTTGTTCTCTGTGGCGATCTCGCTGAGCGTCTGCAGGTACCGGAGCTGCAAGGCCACGTCCGTGCGCCCGATGACTTCGGCGGCCGCCGCGAGCTGCTCCGACGCCGCGTACTCGCCCTCGGCGTGGATGATCTTCGCGCGCTTCTCGCGCTCGGCCTCCGCCTGGCGGGCGATCGCGCGCTGCATCGTCTCAGGCAGGGACACGTCCTTGACCTCGACGAGACTCACTTCGACGCCCCATGGATCGGTTTCCGCGTCGATGATCTGGCGCATCGCGGCGTTCACCTGCTCGCGCTCGGCAAGGATCTCGTCGAGTTGGTGCTTGCCGACAATGCTGCGGAGCGTCGTCTGGCTGATCTGCGAGGTCGCCGCGTAGTAGTTGCGGATGCGCAAGACGGCGTCGACGGGCTCGACGACGCGGAAGAAGACGACGGCGTCCACGCGGACGGGAACGTTGTCGTTCGTGATGGCTTCCTGTTTGGGCACATCGAGGGCCACGATGCGGAGATCCACCGGGATCATGCGGTCCACGCCGGGGATGAGCCACCGGAGACCCGGCTCGAGCAGCTTGGCGTATCTCCCGAAGCGAAGCACCACGCCGCGCTCCCACTGCTTGACGACGCGGATCCCCGAGAGAAACCAGATCACGAACGCGCCCACCGCGCAGGCGAGCGCCACGAGAGCCGGGTGCATCCAGATCACTCCTTCGCCGCGAGCCCGATAGGCCCGCCGCTCGTCCGATTCGCCATGGCGGGGCCCACAGACCTCTTGTCGAGCGCGAAGCGGGTAGGCGCGGAGGGCGCGATCTGCTATAGTGCGTCCAGATCGAACGGTTAGCCGCCTTTTAACTCGGTCCCGTGAGGCCGGAAAGGGTGGATCGTGATGCTCGTCTTGACGCTAGGCGCGTGCGCGTGTCCTTCACGCCGCAGCGCCTTTTTTGTCGCCTGCCATCGCCCCGCCGGGCGCCGACCATGAACGGACGGCCGCCCTCGGAAGTCATGAGCGCAAGCGACGTCAGTCGCGCGCTGGTGCGCATGGCGCATGAGATCGTCGAGCGCCATCGCGGGGCCGAGAGCCTCTACCTCGTCGGCATCCGCACGCGCGGGGTTCCGATCGCCCACCGCCTCGCGGCCGCAATCGGCTCGTTCGAGTCCGTCACGCCGCCCGTTGGCGTGCTGGACGTGCGCGCCCACCGCGACGACGTGGCGGCGCGCGGCGTCCCGGACGCCCTCGAGACCCATCTCCCCGTCCCGGTGACCGACCGGTCCGTCGTGCTTGTCGATGAGGTGATCTACACGGGGCGGACC
>CAZCER010000494.1:0-1175 GCA_964497385.1 uncultured Armatimonadia bacterium
CGTAGTCGTACCCGGCTGGGAGCGCAGGGTTCAGTCCTCCCCGCGAGGGAGGGCTGTTCGGAGCGTCCTCGCCGAGGAAGTAGCAGACGTCGGCCGCGAAGAGCCCCTCCTGCAAGAGGTGCTGGCAGCGCGCGACGTACTCCAGCCAGGCGCGCCCTTGGCTCCACCACGTGTTCGTCCGCTCGAAGTGGAAGCCCCACGGCCCCATGGTCATGCCCGGGGCGAGATCCGTCCACGGCTGGTGGGCGTACCGATGGAAGATGAAGCGATTCACGCCGCCGGTGTAGACGAGGTCGCCGAGAGCCTTCATCGAGTACGGGTGGTTCCGCCACGCCCCGTTCTCAGCGGTGGTGGTGAAGGACTCGGCTCCGACAAACCGGCGGCCGTTCGTATGCGCGATCGAGGACGCGAGCTTGCCGCCCTGGAGGTCCGTTCCCCAGCCTACCCAGAACTCCGTCATCGGGATGTCGGCCTGGGCGCCGGCCGTCAGGTCGTCGAAGCCGCCGTTGCCGTACGGTTCGATCGAGACCTGCATGCCGTGGGCGTGGCAGAACTCGGCGAAGCCCCCGAAGTAGCACTCCGCGTAGAGGTCCGCGATCGTGCGGCGCACGTCCCAGAGGAAGCGCTCGGTCTCCTCGGTGCTCGCCACCACGCGGCCGGTCATTGCCGGAAGCCAGGGGAGCGGATCGTACCCGCGGAGGCGCGCGAAGTCCTCGCGGAACGTCTGGGTCCAGTTCTGCTCCCCGACTTCGTAGCTGTCGACCAGGACGTTGTTGAGGACCTTGCCCCCGAGAGGGCCGAGGTCGGAGAGCACGGGGACGAGCATCCCCTCGAAGAAGGCGGTCACGGCCTCCGTGCTGAGCTTGTCGACCTCGAGGCCGCGGCCGGGGTCTGTCGCGGGGGCGTTCTGGGCGCCGGTGAGCGTGTAGCCGAAGCGGAGGATCGTCCAGTCGCCCTCCGGTGCGTCCCAGGCGAGTCGGCCGGTCGCGTCCATCGAGGAGCTGATGTCGAGCACACCGCGGGGGGCGACGGTCGCGTCGGCCGGGGCGACGACCGTGTCGGGCCGAAGAGCGTTCGCGCGGTGGTAGCCGGCCTTCGCCGCCCAGTTCGAGATCCGCGCGCCGGTCTCGAGGGTTACGTCCGGCACACGCACGAGAGCCCGCCGACCGGCGCCC
>CAZCER010000494.1:1185-4248 GCA_964497385.1 uncultured Armatimonadia bacterium
GCGCCGCGGTCCCCATGGAGGCTTTGACAAAATCAACAAAGTAGGGCATGTTGAAGACCTGCGAGCCCTGGCGGCCGAACGCCGTGACGGTGCGGAAATCGGCGCCGTTGTCGGAGACCTGAATCTCCGTCCGGTCGGCGAGCCCGGTTCCGCTCGCGAGGGTGAGAGCCCGGATCGTGGCGGGGCGGGCCAGGCGGAAGTCCACATACTGAGGAGCCTCCTCGTCGGTGGCCTGCAGTGTGGCCGAGGTGCCAGGATCACCATCGAGGACGGCGGCTCCGTCGAATGCCGGGTCGCTTGCCGTGACGGTCACTCCGAGGGCGGCCATATCGATCTCGGCGGCAGGGGTGGGGAAGGCGAGTACCACGACATCCTGGTAGTAGTCGCGCCGCGTGTAGGGCCGCGGGAGCGTGATCTCCACGTGGCCGGGGCCCGTGACGCCGGCCTCGGTTGAGACGAGCATCTTCATGGCGTGCTCGGGCTTCACCCACGGCCCGCCGCTGGAGGACCAGCCCGAGCAGTTGTGCATGCAGAGTTCGAGGCCGAGCCGATCGGCCTCTTGGGCGGCGTGGAGGATCATCGCGCGCCACTCGTCGCTCATGTAGTCCACCGGGCCGGGCGGCGTGCCCTGGGCGACATCGAAGATCTGCGCGCCTCCGACGCCTACCTCCGCCATGGCCTCGAGGTCGGCGGTGATGCCCTCGCGGGTGATGTACCCGTTCATCCAGTGCCACCAGGTGTGAGGCTTCGCGGATGCGGGTGGGTTCCGGAAGCTCTCGTCGAGACTCTCCTGCGCCGGCGCCGTTGAGCACAGGGCTGGCGAGAGAACGAGAGCGGTGGCGAGGACGACTGCGCGCGCGGCGAGCGAGGTACGCATGGGGGTGTCCTTCCCTGTCGGAGCGGGTCTGTTCAGACCCCGCTTCGCGGGGCGCGGCGAGCGGTCCTGCAGGCGGCGTCCGCTACCACTCGTACACCCACGCGTACGCCGAGTAGACCGCCGAGGGCGGGTCGTGGAACACCCGGCCGTCGAGTTCCTCCCCACAGCGCAGCGTCAACCTGAGACCGCTCTCGAAGAACACCGGATCCTCATCGTGGAAACGGTACGCCGTGAAGCGGTTGGCGTCGCGGTCGATGTGCGTGAGTCCCGCGATCGGCGTGTGGTAGGTGCGGCCGTGGTGGAAGTAGCCGGAACCGAGGAAGTAGTCCTCCAGCCCCGAGGAAAGCATCAGCGGCTCGGGTGAGCCCCCGATGTAGGCGCGCACGCAGCACTCCTGATAGCTCTGGTCGCGCCAGTCGCCGTGAGGCCGGTCCCCCGCTGCGGAGAGCGTTACCTGGTAGAGGGCGCCCGATCCGCCGCTCGTGCAGACCGCAAACTCCTCCAGGGGGGCGGCGCGGTAGTCCTCGAGGGTGTGAAGGCGGAGTCTCGCCTCGGTCGGCAACCGAACACCCCCAAGGGAGACGGACAGCCCTGTGGAGCCGCGGATCACCCACCACGCCTTCCGTCCCGTCACTCCGTCGAGAGCCTCGCCCGGCGGGAGCACCGTGAGGCGGACGCCGGCCTCGAACGGGATGCGGTACGTGTTGTAGGCCCCACCCGTCCGTCCGACCTGGCGCACTCCCCAGCACTCATAGGGGTAACGGCGGTCGTACCCGTGGCCCAGGTCGAGGCGCATGTCGATGGATGGGGCCGGTTCACCGTCCACGTACGCGCGGACGCGCGTGCGCTCGTCCATCGCGAACCACATGTGCGTCAGACACCCGGCTCCATCCTGCCGGAAGACCTCCGTTTCGACCCCAGGCTCCAGTATCTCGCGTTCCTTGCCGATGCCGCCGAAGGTGCGGACACCCGCAACGGACTCCCGGGATGCCCCTTGCGCCCCGGTCAGCCCGGCCACCGCGGCCGAGAAGCCGCCAAGCACCTGCCGCCTGTCCATGGCCGCACACCTCCTAACCATGCAGTTCGCCCGGACTTGCCGCCGAGACCTACCAGGGACCCCGGCGTTGCCGGTGGAAGAGAGTCCGCCGATGCTGAAGCCCTCGGGACACAAGCGGCGTCCGCAGCCCGAAGAAGGCTCCCGCTCGGGCGACGAGATCGCCGCCCGAGCCGCGGTCGCGCTGCTCTATGTGACAGCCCTTGTCGCCGGAAGCTCCATCGCCGGCTCGCTCGCCCTGCGGTTTCTGGAGGTTCCGGATTGGGACTACCAGGCGGTCTCCCGCTGGTCGGGCGTGCTGGGGATCATCGCCGGCGCGGGGGCCTCAGCGCTCTGGATGGGCTTGCGGCAGGGCTGGCGCAACGCGGCGCTCCTCTTGGGTCTCTGCGTCCTCGTGGCCGGGGGCGCGGACGCGGTCGGGGTGATGACGGGGGTCCCTTTCGGCCGCTACACGTACACAGACCAACTCGGGCCCAAGGCCGCAGGGCTCGTGCCCTACGTCATCCCCCTCGCGTGGTTCATGATGGCGTATCCGGCTCTCCACATCGCGCACTGGTTGCTGAAGAGGGCCCTCCCTCAGGCCGCACTGGCCGGGGCGCTGCTGACGCTATGGGACCTGGCCCTCGATCCCGCCGTGACCGCCCGCTGGCCGGCGTGGGTATGGCAGGGGGCAGGCGGGCTCTACGGGGTGCCGCTGACGAACTTCGGCGGCTGGCTGCTCGTCGGAACGGCGGTCTCGGGAGCCTACTTGCGTCTGGCCGGGGCTTGGCGCCCGGACTCCTCGGGGCTCCCAGTCGCTCTGTACGGAGTCCAGGGGACCTTCGCCGCGGCTCTCGCGCTGCTGGCCGATCGACCTCTGGCGGCGCTCCTCTGGCTTGCAGGGGCGTGTGCGCTCGGACTGGGAGTCAGGGCACGACGACAGACACAACCCGGCGAATAGCGCAACGGACACGGAATACGCATTGTGCGCATCGCGCAAGGGTTGCGAGGCAGCGCGGGGTATGTTAGAAATACAGCTGAGGGGCTTCTCATCCGAACCCACCATCAGCCATCCCCCCCCCAGACCCAGACACCTAGGATGAGAAGCCCCGCTCCTTCCCTCCGAGCACCACGCCGCCTCACTCCACCGGCT
>CAZCER010000495.1:0-4246 GCA_964497385.1 uncultured Armatimonadia bacterium
GCCAGGCCGACCGCGACCGGCCGCTCCTTGCCGTAGCCGAAGAGCTTGAGGCCGATCGCGCCCTCACCCTTCCAGCGGACGATCCTCCGCTCGCAAGCCTCGGTGAGGTCGTCGAGCGACGCCGGCGTGACCCCGTCCTCCGCGCACTGCGCGACGATGCCGTTCCAGGTGGTCTGCTCCGCGACGGGGGGCATCCACATCAGGGGCACGAGAAGGTCGCAGTCGAGTTGGGTGCGGCCGCACTGAGTGAGCGCGACGCGGATGTTGCACTTGTCTCGGAGCACGCGACGGTAGAGGCCCGGGGTGTTGTGCTCGCGCATCTTCGCGGTGATCGCGGCGTGGTTTCCGTCGTTCACGTCCTCGAACCCGAACAGCTCCTTGGCCGCGATGAACGCCGCCCGAGCGTAGCTTCCATGGCGGATGTGGTCGAGCCACGGCGAGAGCAGACCCCAGCGGTAGTCGGCGGGGATGTCGTACTCGCACATGCGGTCGAAGTCGCGCGGCGGCATGCCCGCGGCGACCAGATCCGACCGGCAGTAGTGGCAGAAGAGGACGGTCGCGTCCACCGGTACGGCGACGCGATCGCTCTCCGGCCCGAGATGCTCGTGGCAGTCGATGACCGGCAGCTTCACGATCTCGTCGAAGAGCCTCTGTCTGATCTCGCTGGAACTCATGCGACTCATCCCTTCCGGTGCGGCGTGCTCGCGGCGGACACTACGAGCCTTAACGGCGCGAGACCTTCTCCACGGCCGCTCGCTGGAGGTGGCGACCGCCCGTCCACCGTAAAGACCGTATAGCGCCGGAAGGAGGCAGTCTTATGTCGAAGGGCGATTCGCACTTCTCCATCCAGCAGGCCGCCGAGATCGCCGGGATGAGCGTTTCCACCATCCGCCGGTGGATCCAGAAGGGCAAGCTCGCCGTCACCCAGGACGAGACGGGCGTTCCGAGGATCCTCAAGGACGAGATGCTCCGCCTCGGCATTCTCAAGAACGCACCCAAGAAGGAGAGCAAGAAGACCGCCTCCCCCGAAGCCTCCACGACGGCCCCGGCCGCGGCCCCCGCGCAGGAGGCCGTCGCCCGTCCGGCGTCAGCGCCCCCCGGAGACGCTCGGGTGGCCGAGTTGGAGGCGCAGCTTGTCGAATCGCGCCGGCGCGAGGCCGCCCTGATGGAGCAGCTTGGGCAGGCGCTTCGGAACCTCACCTCGGCGCACGAGAGCATCAAGCGCGAGCAAGAAGCGAACGCCGAACTCATCCGGAAGGCCCTTCCCGCGGCCCCCCCGGAGCCGGTTATCGTGCCGCGCCCGCGGCCTCAGAACCCGCCGCCCGCGCCCTCCTCGGTGAAGTCGTTCTTCGAGAGGTTGCTGAAGCTGTAGGGCTGGCAGACTTGGTTTTGCCGAGCCGGCCGGAACACCGCGCTCCGGCCGGCTCTCTGATGTACGTAACCCCGGCGCGGCAAGGGGTCACACAATAGCAGCCGGGGGCGGCCGACAAGAGCATGAGACGGGATGTGTACGATGGTGAGAGTCTGGGCGCTTACATGCCTGCTGTGCTGCTTCACGGTGCTGGGTTGCAGGCCCGAGCCGCCTGAGGCCGGCCCGCCGCGAGGGGTGGAGCCCGTGCGCGCCGACGTGGAGAGAGACACGAGCCCCGATGTGACGGAGGACGCGCTCGCGGAGACCGTCGCCGGGAACACCGATTTCGCCTTTGACCTGTACGGAAAGCTCGCCGAGGACGAAGGGAACGTCTTCTTCTCGCCCTACAGCATCTCCGCCGCGCTCGCGATGATGTACGCCGGCGCGCGGGGCGAGACCGAGAAGCAGATGGCCGAGGTGCTCGGGTTCACGATCCCGCAGGAACCGACGCACGCCGCCTTCAACAAGCTGGACGCAGCCCTCCGCGAGACCAAGGGCGACGCTACGCTCGAGATCGCCAACGCGCTCTGGCCGCAGATCGGCGAGCGGTTTGAGCAGCCGTTCCTCGACACGCTCGCGAGTCAGTACGGGGCCGAACTGTGGCCCCTCGACTTCCAGAGTGACGCCGAAGGCTCGCGCAAGACCATCAACGACTGGGCCGAGACGAACACCGAGGGGCGCATCAAGGACCTGCTCCCGCCGGGGTCACTCGACGCGCAGACGCCCCTCGTCCTCACCAACGCGGTCTACTTCCTCGCGGACTGGAAGCACAAGTTCGAGGAGCGGGCGACGCGCGAGGAACCGTTCCATCGCCTCGACGGGTCCGACGCGCAGGCGCTCATGATGCACCAGACTGAGGACTTCGGGTACGCCAAGGGCGACGGTTGGAAGGCCCTCGCTCTGCCCTACCGAGGCGGCACGCTCGAGATGGTCGCCGTGTTGCCCGACGCGGATCGGTTCGGGGAGATCGAGGCGAACCTCGGAGACGTGCTTGAGGAAGCCGATGCGTCCCTGGGCCATGCAGAGGTCATTGTCGCGCTGCCCCGCTTCGAGATGACCACACCCACTGTCCCGCTGCGCGAGCAACTCGCCGCTCTCGGCATGCCCGACGCGTTCGACGCGGAGGCCGCCGACTTCTCCGGGGCATTGGCGGGCGCGATCTGGATCGACGAGGTCTACCACAAGGCCTACGTACGCGTGGATGAGGAGGGCACGGAGGCCGCCGCCGCGACGGCGGTCGTGGCCACGAAGTCCGCCGAGAGCATAGGGACGGAGCCCGTGACCTTCATCGCCGACCACCCGTTCATGTTCGTCATCCGAGACACCAAGACCAAGACGATCTTGTTCCTCGGGCGCGTGATGGACCCGACGGGGTAGCGCAGAGAGGGGATGGTTGTGGTGCCAAGGGCGCTCAGGACGTTGGGGCTGGGGGCGCTACTGGCCGCGCTGGTCTCCGGGTGCGGCACAAGGGACGGTGGGCCGGCGTTCCATCTGACCGCCGCGAACGCTCCGAATGGGGTCGAGCTTCATATCGCTCCGCCTGCGGCTGCAAGCCCTCCCCCCGCGTCATCGGCTGATGTCCAGGCGGCGGCGGACGGAAACAGTGAGTTCGCTTTCGCGCTGTACCGTGAGTTGATCGACGGGGACGAGAATCTGGTGTTCTCGCCGTACAGCATCTCGACAGCGCTGGCGATGGTCTACGCCGGCGCCGCCGGCAAGACGGCGACCGAGATGGAGACCGTACTGCACCTTCCCGTGGAGGGTGAGGCGCTCCACAGCGCAATGGGCGGCCTCGAGGCCGCTCTGCCCAAGAGCGCGGGGGACCCGCGTGCGCTTGAGAAGCGTCGCCAGGGCAGGAAGACCAAGGGCGGGCATGAGCTTCTCATCGCGAACGCGCTCTGGCCAGACAGCACGATCGACGTCAAAGACGGGTTCCTCCGGACGCTTCGGACGCACTATGGCGCCGGCGTCGCCGCACTGGACATCGTGGGCGATCCCGAAGGTTCCAGGACGATCATCAACCACTGGGTGGGAGAGCGAACCCAGGGTCGCATCCCCGAGTTGCTCAGACCGGGAGCGCTGACGCGCAGTGACCCCATCTTCCTGGTGGTCACGGACGCCGTCTACTTCGCGGCCACATGGGAGCACGAGTTCGATGAGCACGGCACCCATGACCGCGACTTCCATACGCTCGATGGCGGGACCGTACGGGCGCTGACGATGGAGCAGACCGCGCCGTTGCGCTATGCGAAAGGCGACATCGACGGCATCCCCTGCGAGGCGGTCTCGCTCCGCTACAGCCACAGCGACCTATCCATGGTGATCTTGCTCCCTCCCATCGAGGAATTCGAGGACCAGGAGAAGGCCGTCAACGCGGAGGACGTGTCGACGCTGATCGACGCGATGACGGAGCGCAACGTCGAACTGACGCTCCCGAGCTTCCTGTTTCGCACCCCGACCACGGAACTCAAAGCTTCTCTTCAGCGCCTCGGGATGATCACCGCGTTCGATCGCCATGCGGCCGACCTCTCCGGCATGTCGGACGGGGAGCTATGGATTGACGACGTGCTGCATCAGGCGGTAGTTGGCGTCGACGAGCACGGCACAGAGGCCGCCGCCGCGACGGCGGCGCCGATCGCGGGCGCGGCGGTCGCAAAGCCCGATCCGGACCTCGTCCGCTTCCACGCCGCGCACTACAACGCCGCCGCCAAGACGCCGGACGACGCCATCGAGATTGAGTTCGTTGCCGCGACCGACGACGCGGACGAACCCGCCGAATCGTGACCTACGCCATCCGCAACACCCACACCGCCGCAACCCCGCCCGTCGTGGGCT
>CAZCER010000496.1:0-4241 GCA_964497385.1 uncultured Armatimonadia bacterium
CCTCACCGTCAACCAAGCGGTCGGCGCGCGCCTCCCCCAACCCCACGATTTGCCGACTGCGGCAAGCAATAAACCGTTGGGAGACAATACCTTGCGCCGATCTGGCGCCTCCTCCATAATCGCTCCGAACCGTGTTTGGGAGGCGCCAACCATGTGCGGAATCATCGGATACCTGGGCGAGAGCGCGGCCCGGGAGATCGTGATCGAGGGACTGCGCAAGCTGGAGTACCGCGGGTATGACTCCTGGGGCATCGCCGCCCGATCCGACGGGCAGCTCGTCTGCCACAAGGACGTCGGCCGCATCACCGAGGTGAGAGCGTCAGAACTCGCCGCCGCGGGAGGCGCCTGCATCGGCCATGTGCGCTGGGCCACGCACGGCGGCGTCACCCGGGGCAACGCCCACCCGCACCTGTCCGCCGACGGGCGGCTCGCCGTCGTTCACAACGGCATCATCGAGAACTACCAGGCCCTGCGGTGCGAACTCGAGACCAAGGGCCATCGCTTCCGTTCGGAGACCGACACCGAGGTCATCCCCCACCTCGTGGCGGAGGAGCTGCGAACGACTCCCGACCTGTCCGAGGCGACCCGCCGCGCTCTCCTTCGGCTGGAGGGCAGCTACGCCATCGCCCTGCTCGACCGAGAGTCGGGCGTCCTGATCGGCGCCCGCCGTTGGAGTCCCCTCGTCGTCGGCGTCGGCGAGGACGGATGGTACCTCGCCTCCGATGTTCCGGCGTTCCTCGCCCACACGAACCGCGTGGCTTTCCTCGACGAGGGCCGGATGGTGGTGCTCGCGGGCCAGGCCGACGCCCGCGAGGAACTCGCTGTCATCGACATCGCCACGGGCGAGCCGGCCGCCCAGCCGATCGTCGAGGTCGATTGGACCGTCGCCGAGGCCGAGAAGGGCGGGCATCCGCATTTCACGATCAAAGAGATTCGCGAGCAGCCTCTGGTCCTCGACAACGTCATCGCGACCGACGAGTCGGAACTCCTCGCCGCCTCGGAGATGATCCGCGCCGCCGACCGCGTCTACGTCGTCGCCTGCGGCACGGCCCTCCACGCCGGCATGTACGGGACCTACCTGTTCTCGCGCCGGAACCGCATCGCCGCTCGCGCCGTCTCCGCCGGCGAGTTCCCGTACTTCGCGGACCTCGTGACCGACCGCGACCTCGTGATCACCATCTCCCAGAGCGGAGAGACCGCCGACGTGATGGCCGCCGTTCGCGGCGCCCGCGCCGTCGGCGCCCGGGTGCTGGCGCTCGTGAACGTCATGGGCTCCTCACTCGCCCGCGCGGCCGACCTCGCCATCCTCACCAAGGCCGGACCCGAGATCAGCGTCGTCTCGACCAAGGCCTACCTCTCCCAGCTCGCGACCCTCGTCCTCGTCTCCTCGGCGCTCGCGGGCGACATCGAGGGCGGGAAGCGGGCTCTTCGTGAGGTCCGGGCGCAGGTCGAGCGCATCGTCGATGAGCCCACCCTGGAGGCCATGAAGCGCCTCGCGCCCCTCATCGCCTCCACGCGGTGCATCTACGCGATCGGCCGCGGCGTCGACTATCCGACCGCGCTGGAGTGGTGCCTGAAGATCAAGGAGATCTCCTACATCCACGCCGAGGGATTCGCCTCAGGCGACCTCAAGCACGGCCCGCTCGCCCTCGTGGACTACGGCGTCCCGCTCTTCGTTATGGCCACCGACGAGCGCACCTTCAACGAGACGCTCTCGAACGCCATCGAAGCCAAAGCGCGCGGCGCCACGCTCATCGGCGTCTCGTGTGAGCCGAACGACGTCTTCGACTACCGCTTCCCCGTGGAGCCCCAAGGCCCGTACGCCGCCATCGCCGGGATCGTCTACGGCCAGATCCTCGCCTACTACATCGCCGTCGGCAAGGGCCTCGACCCCGACAAGCCGCGCCATCTCGCGAAGTCCGTCACGGTGAAGTAGCCGTGACCGCCCTGAGGAGCCCCCATGCCTAGCTGGAAGAACGCCGAGATCGTCCAGAAGCGTCCCCTCGGGCCCGCCGATGTACACACGGCGATCTCGACCGAAGCCGCGCTCGAGATCCTCCGAGCCGCCGCGGCGAGCCCCGCGATGCTGAAGCAACTCCCCTCCGAGCCCATCGGTCCGCTCCGCATGCTGACCGACGAAGAGATCCACGCGCTGGAGGCTCGGCTCTGCACCGCCGAGGACTGGTCGCGTGTGCGCGTCGGGCCGAGCTTCTTGCCCTCCTCGGTTCGCAACTGCCGATTCCTGGGCGACGTGGCGCTGGGAAGCTACGCGAGCCAGGTCGAGGCGGCTCCCGGGATCCGCCTGCCCGCGGGGCTCTACGACTCGATCGTCGTGAACTCGGTCATCGCGGACGATGCCCTCGTGCTCCGCGTCGGCCTCCTCGGGGCGGCGCGCGTGGGGCGGGGGGCGGTCGTGCGCGACTGCGCCGAGGTCGTTGGCCTGCCGGGCTGCGCTTTCGGAAACGGCCGCACGCTCGCGCTCGGCGTCGAGACGGGCGGCCGTGATGTCGCGTCCTACGCGGAACTCACCATCCCCGTCGCCGAGTGCGCCGCCAAGCGCCGCGACGCGCACGACTTCCTTGCCGAGTACGAAGACCTTGCTCAGCGCTACGCGTCGTCTGTAGCCTCCGACGTCACCCTCATCGGCGATGGGGCGCGCGTGGCGGCCACGCCCTGTGTCCGCGGCGTCTTCCTCGGGCCTTGCGCCCGCGTCGAGAACGCCGGCGCCGTTCAGAACGTGACGCTGCTGTCGTCACCCGACGAGCCTGCCAGCGTGACGGACGGGGCCCGGGTGCGTGACGTCATCCTCCAGTGGGGCTGCGAAGCGTCGTCTCTTGCGTTGGTCGCGAACTCCGTCCTCACCGAGCACTCGCACGTCGAACGCGGCGGCATGCTCACCGACTCCATCCTCGGCCCGAACAGCGGCGTCGCCGAGGGTGAGGTGACCGCATGTCTCGTCGGACCCTTCGTCGCCTTCCACCACCAGGCGCTCCTGATAGCGGCTGTCTGGCCGGAAGGCCGCGGGAACATCGCCTACGGCGCGAACGTCGGCTCGAACCACACCTCGCGCGCACCCGACCAGGAGATCTGGCCCGGCGAAGGCGTCTTCTACGGCCTCGGGTGCGACATAAAGTATCCGTGCGATCTCTCCGAGGCTCCCTACTCGGTCATCGCCTCGGGAGTGACCATGCTCCCACAGCGGCTAACCATGCCGTTCAGTCTCGTGAATCCCCCGGCGATCAACGTCGAGGCGATCTCTCCCTCATTCAACGAGGTCATGCCGGCCTGGGTGCTCTACGCGAACCCCTACGCGCTCGCGCGGAACGAGCATAAGTACCGCGAGCGGAACAAGGCCCGCCGAACGGCCTTCGACTTCTCCCTCTTCCGGCCCGAGATCGTAGACGCCATGCGCGCGGCCCGCCGCGAACTCGCGGCGACGGGCGGCAAGCAGATCTACACCGCCAAGGACGTGCCGGGGATCGGCAAGAACTACCTGACCGACCGCTCCCGCCGCAAAGCGATCGAGGCCTACGACCTCCACACGCGCCACTACGCCCTCCGGGCGCTCTTCGAGCGGCTCTCCACCCTCTCTCCCGACCACCGCGCCGCCGCCCTCGCCGAAGCGTCGGACGAGCCCCGCTGGGAGCACGCGCGGCGGATCCTCGCTGAGACCGGCGCCGTGGGCCTTCACGCCTGCCTGGCCGAACTCTCGGACCTGACCGGCCGCCTCGCCGACGCGGTCGCTCACTCGCGCGAGAAGGACGACCTCCGCGGCAAACTCACCATCCCCGGCTACGAGGCCGCCCATGAGCCCGCAAGCGAGGACCCCGTGGTCCGGAGGGTGCGAGGCGAGGCGGACGCGCTCCGGCGCGCCATCGAGGCTCTGGACCGCGAACTGCCCGGATCAGCCGGATAGAGCGCTTCCCAAGCGCCTAGCTTGCCTGAGGAGTCACGAGCACGCCCGTCGCGTGTTCCGGGCGAACCACCGCGCCCCGCGACGTGTTAGCATCTGGGAGATCAAGGTGCGGCCGTGTTTCGCTGAACGTATCGAGCGCGGCCAAACGGCGTGCGCGAAACGGATCGGTGGGTCAGGCAGCGTGGTCGGTCGTGGACAGCGGGGGAAACGGGCAGGGCGGAAGGCGAGCGGCGACGCGCCGCGGGCGCGGTGCGCCTACATGACAGTCGTCATCCTGATCCTTGCGGACGTATTGGCTTTGAGCGTGGCGTCGGTGGTGTCGGTG
>CAZCER010000497.1:0-4238 GCA_964497385.1 uncultured Armatimonadia bacterium
ACGATCTCGATAGACAGAAAAAAGGGGTTGACTGGTCATCCCATAGCAGGGGCGACCGGCAGTCGCCCGCCCCCCGGGGGGGCGGCGTCCCTGCCGCTGACGGCGGCCATCACTACAGCGCCTCGGCGGCCGCCTCGATGAGGTCGGTGCAGGGCTCGATCCCGAGCACGCTGGTGTCTAGACTAAGATGGTACTGCGTCGCGTCGTACCAGTCCCGGTTCGCGACCATGCGATGGTAGCGGGCTCGGGCCTTGTCGCAGTCCTCGATCGCCTCCCGGGCCTCGCGCTCGCTGATGGCGTAGGCCTCGCGAATGCGTTCGGCTCGCCACTCCGCGTCGGCGTGCAAGAAGACGGAGAGGTGTCGCGGGTGGTCCTTGAGGACATGGCCGCCGCCCCGCCCGACAATGACGGCGCTCTGCTTGTGCGCCACCTCGGCGATGATCCGCGACTGGGTGAGAAACACCTCGTGGTCGGTTGGCGGGTAGACGGCCGGCGGCGCGTACATCATCTCGGGCATGCCGACGGCCGAGGACGCCATCAGCGCTTGCCAGAAGGGAGTGACGGTCTCGTCCCTCTCCTCGAGGATGTCTTCGGGGATGTTCAGCTCGCGGGACGCCCGCTGGAGGATCTCCCGATCGAGGTAGACCATCCCGAGTCGCTCGGCGAGGCGCTTGCCGATGGTCGACGCGCCACTCCCGAGCTGACGGCTGATTGTGATGGCGATCGGTCCCGGTTCGGACATACCGGCGCCCTCCTGTCACGTCGCACGGATCATTGTGACCCACGTCGCGCCTGACAGGTCATCGTTCCCCGCGCGCCCGACATGTCCTGTTCCGATGACCCAATTCCCAGGCGGCGCGGCCGCCGGCGACCGTGAGGTTGGCTATCCCCAGGCGAGGGCGCCTGGGCCGCATGGCCACTCGCAAACACGAGGGGCGGGCCGTCGGACGGCCCGCCCCGTTGGGATTCGCGGAACTACGGCGTCAGTCGCCGACCACCTCGACGGGCTTCTGGTTCATGCCGTGGACGGCGCCCTCCGCGAAGGGCTTCGCCTTCACGTCACGAGTCGTCACCGGTTGGTCGACGTCGCGGCCGCGGACCTTCACCGAGGCCCCCGCCGCGAGCGGCCCCACGTAGGTGGTCCCGCTCAGCGTCCAGCTCGCGCCGTTCAGGTCCTCGACCTGGAAGGTGAGTTGGTAGTCGCCCTCCAGGAACTGATAGCCGTCGTTCCGGTACCAGTAGACGTAGCCCTCGGTGAACCATGCGTCGTAGGTCTGGGGCGAGGAGAGCCCATCGGGCGTCAGCACGTCGATGGTCTGGATGTAGATGGGTTCATCAAACTCCCATTCGAAGTAGAGATACACGTAGCCGGTCATCCAGTCCCAGAACTGCGTCGCGTAGGTGATCTCCCCGGTGGGAGAGTCGCCCGGATCCGGAGTGGGATCGGGAGCGGGCGGGGTCGGATCGTTCTGGCCGGCGCTCTCGGCCACGAGCGCCAGGATGGAGGTCGTCTCGACGGTGTCGTAGTCCATCCAGATGTAGCCCGCGTCCCCCCAGCCCGAGCCCCAGCTGTTCATCACCCGATAGGCGCCCTTGGCGTCGTCGTAACCGACGATGGCCATGCAGTGGGCCGCGTGCTGGCTCCCCTCACCGAGGTAGGTTCCGGATCCGGTGTAGACGCCGGAGCCCGTCCAGTTCATGAAGTCGTCGTAGAGTTCGGCGCCCCAGACGATCACGTTGCCGTTGGCGAGTTCGGTCTTCATCGCGTTGCGGTCCGTGGGGACGACCATCTTGTAGGAGTCGATGCGGAAGGTCCCGGCGTCGGTCGTGGCCGCGTTGAACGTGCACGCCAGATCGCTGTACGGCACGGTCGCGAGGCTCGAACAGCCCTGCTTCACGAGCACATCGCAGGCGATCTTGGGATCGGTTCCGTCGCCGCACGAACTGCCCTGCTCGGCGAGAGTGTAGGCGTAGAGAAAAGCGGGACTGGCCTGATGGGCCGCTTGGGCGGGCGACCAGGAGCGTTTCACGGCCTCCTGGTAGCTCTTCATCGCGTAGCCTGTGCCCCAGGCGGTGCAGCTTCCCTGCTGGCCCTGGTCGCCGATCGGCGGGAGATTCGCCGCAAGGCTCACCGAGGCGGGCAGGCTCTGCGAGGCGCCCGGGTTCACGCTCTTGGGGAACTTGTCGATCTCCTCTTGCGTGGGGAAAGTCGCGCCCGTCTCGTAGTCCGTGTCGCCTCCGCCGCCTCCCCCGTTGGCGGTCGTACCTCCGGCGCACCCTAGCCCGAGGGCCGCGACCAGCCCGACGAGCGCCAGGAGCACAACGTACCGCTTCATGCAAACCCCTCCTGCTTCACTGCGTCGCGTCCCCCGAGGCCGCGAGACTCCACGTCTTTCGCTCCGCCCGAGCTTCTCCCTCGCAGGGACGCGCAAACAAGTCGGTGAGGGCGGAGATCCGAGGGTGGGGCGCGCGTCAGCGCGGAGCGCGGCCTGTTCGGCCAGTTCCCGAACCGGCGCGCCGAGGGGCGAGAAGGGGCTTCGCGGTCTAGCCGGCGGCGACTCCGTGCGTCAGCGGGATGTTGCTGCCGCCGTCATCATCGTCGAAAGGATCGCCATTCGGGCTGTCGTCCGACGACCAGCCGTCGGATCCGTCGTCGGAGCCGCCGCCCGAGGAGGAGTCATCGTTCCAGGACCAGTCATCCGAACCGCTGTCATCCGACGACGCGTCGTCATCTTCGCTCCAGGACCAGTCATCGGAGGAGTCGTCCCACCAGTAGTCGTCCGAGTCGTCATCGTCGTAATACGACCCGGTGAACTCCAGCCCGCAGCCGCAGAGAGCGGCCAGCGCGATCGCCGGTCCAACAACGCTTAGCCAACGCATAGCGGCCCCCTCTCTCGATGCACTTCCACTATACCACAGGAAGCGTCCCGTGGACGGCGGCGTCCAAGCGCAGTCGTACGCCCTCGGCGCTCGCGACCACGCCGTGAACGAGGTCGCCCGCACGATGCGGCGCGGCCTCCGCCAGTTCCGCCCGCAGGTAGGTTTCGATCGTCCCCACCGCGGCCCGCCCCTCCAGCCGCTCGACGACGAGGGAGACCTCCTTGCCCACGTGCGCCTGCGCGAACTCCGAGGCAAGCAAGTCGCCCAGGCCGCGCAGTTCGGCCGCGCGTCGCCGTTTTTCGTCGTGCGAGACCGTCTCGGACAACGCGGCCGCCCGGGTGCCTTCGCGCGGGCTGTACGGGAAGACATGGAGGCGCGACGGGCGCAGAGCCCGGACGAACGCGACCGTCGCCGCGTGGTCTGCGGGCGACTCTCCGGGGAAACCGACCAGCACGTCGAGCCCGATCGCCAAGAGGCCCCTGCGCGCGCGAAGGCTCTCGATCCGGCGGACGAGCGACTCCGCGTCCGTCGCGCGCCCCATGGCCTCGAGCACCGACGCGCTCGCCGACTGGAGCGGGATGTGGAGGTGGGGGCAGACGCGGTCCCCGGCGTCGGCGATCAGGGCGCAGAGGTCGTCCGTGACGAGGTCCGGCTCGACCGAACCCAGACGCAGTCGGGGAGTCTCCAGCCGAAGCGCGCGGCGCAGAAACTCCGCGAGCGAGGACGGCGGGTCGAGCGTGCGTCCGTAAGCGCCCAGGTTGCAGCCCACGAGCACGATGTCCGGCGCGCCGGCGGCGGAGAGGCGCTGCAGAGACGCGAGCGCCGCGTCGAGGGGCGCGCTGCGCTCCCGGCCTCTCGCGAAAGCGACCTTGCAGTAGGCGCAGAAGCGGTCGCATCCATCCTGCAGGACCAAGCGGGCGCGCGTCTTGTCCGAAAGCGTAGGCCGGGGCTCCATCACGCCGCGCGGGAGATCGGTCGCCGAGGGCCTTCGCCCCTCCCCGAGCGCCGCCGGCAAGTCGGCCAGCTCGGCGCGTCGCACCGCCCAGTCCACCTCGGGAAGCGCCTCGAGCAACTCCGCGTCCGTCTCCGCGTAGCACCCGACGGCGATCACGAGAGCCTCGGGCGCCTGGCGCCTGGCGCGCCGAAGCGCGGCGCGGCAGTCGCGGTCGGCCTCGGCGGTGACCGTACAGGTGTTCACGAGGTAGACGTCGGCTGGAGCGCCCCAGTCGACCAGGGCGTGCCCCGCGGCAGTGAGGGCGGCGGCGAGCGACTCGGCGTCGGCTTGGTTCAGCTTGCACCCGAGGGTGGCGATGGCGATGCGACGTGCGGTCATGCGCGTTCCCGTCACCCGGTGAGTT